>JABGOT010000079.1:2158-3958 GCA_018648985.1 Candidatus Ruthturnera sp. | reverse complement strand
TGTGTGACTTTACCCACAGGATAACCAGCTGGAAATTTTGATCCAATAGCACTGGTTAAAAAGACATCACCCACCACCACATCAAAATCAGGCTCAATAAAATTTACCACCAAATTTCCTTGATTTGATGCAATGCCTTTGCTAATACCACGAACACCGTTGCGTTGGCTTTTGATTGGTACATATTGTGTTGGGTCAGTAATCATTAGTACCGTTGCGTATAAAGGTGTTGTTTGTGTTATTTGCCCAATAACACCTTTAGGTCCTAGCACCACTTGGCCTATTTCGAGCTCGTCATTACTACCTTTGTTAATAATAATTTGTTTTTTAAGTCGAGACTGACTAACGGAGCTAACACGACTCAATGTAAATTTTTGATCACTAATTTGATAACTTGCACCTAGTAATTGCTTGAGTTTTTGATTTTCTAACAGTAGCGCGTTACGTGTTTGTAAATTTGCTTTTAATCGTACTACTTCGCCACTAAGCTGCTTGTTTTGATTGAGTAGAGCTTGTTTTGATGTACCTTGTTCGTCAACCCAAATGTAGAGTTGAGAGGGTAGGTTGACCACCAAATAAATAGGTGAAATAAGCTTTGCAATAGACTGCTTAACGCTGTCTAAGTAAGAAAATTTATAATCTGAAAGGATCAGAAAAATTGCAATAAAAACCGGCGTAAAAAGTTTAAGAAACTGCATAACTCAACTGTCCCAATACATCGATTCTTATAAAATTATTCTGCAGCTAAGAATCCCATGCTGTGCTTGCTAATCATATCAAGTGCCACACCACCACCGCGTGCAACACAAGTAAGTGGATCATCAGCAATACGTACTGGTAAATTGGTTTCTTGGTTAATGAGTTTATCTAAGCCTTCTAAAAGGGCGCCACCACCGGTTAATACTAAGCCATTTTCTGCAATATCAGAGCTCAATTCTGGCGGTGTTTGCTCTAATGCTGTCCTGACTGCACCAACAATAGCTGCCAAAGGTTCTTGCAATGATTCTCTAATTTCTGTATTGGTTACCTCAAAGCTAACGGGGATGCCTTTGGCGACATCACGACCTCTAAATTCTATTTTTTTAACAGCACTAGATTTAAAGGCTGATCCAACTTCTTCTTTAATTTGTTCAGCCGTAGCTTCGCCGATAATAATGCCGTGTTCACGTCGTACAAATCTTATAATGTTGTCATCAAACACATCGCCACCAACACGTAGCGAATCAGAATAAACGATACCGTTAAGCGACATAATAGCAATCTCTGTTGTGCCACCACCAATATCAATGACCATAGCGCCTGAGGCTTCTTCGATTGCCATACCAGCGCCGAGCGCTGCCGCCATGGGTTCTTCAATTAAATACACATCACGTGCACCTGCACCAACCGCACTTTCTTTAATAGCACGACGCTCAACTTGAGTAGCGCCACAAGGCACACAAATAAGCACTTTAGGACTTGGAGAGAAAAAACCAGATTTAAGGACTTTGCGAATGAAGTGTTGTAGCATTTTTTCAGTGACTTTGAAGTCGGCAATAACGCCGTCCTTCATAGGGCGAATTGCTTCAATGCTACCAGGTGTTCTACCCAGCATATTTTTGGCGTCTTGACCAACAGCAATAACAGTTGATTCTAACGAGCCTCGATCATTGCGAATAGCCACAACAGAGGGTTCATTTAAAACGACTGCGCCATCCATATGGATCAATGTATTAGCGGTGCCTAAATCGATAGAAAGGTTCTGACCTTTAAAAAAATCAAACATAAAAATTCCTGATTAAATATTAGATAAAATAAAGA
>JABGOT010000079.1:474-2058 GCA_018648985.1 Candidatus Ruthturnera sp. | reverse complement strand
AAAGAAACGCATCAATCTGCTAAAAATGCCATTGCTCAGATTTTAATTAATTCCAAAATGTCAGCCCTGGGCCAGCGTCCAATGTGTCAAGATACTGGCATTGTCAATGTGTTTGTTGAGGTGGGTATGGATGTTACTTGGGAGGCGGAATTATCTTTAGAAGATATGATTAACGAAGGAGTTAGGCAAGCCTACACCAGTTCTGATAATCCACTACGTGCTTCAATTGTTGAAGACCCTTTATTTGCTAGAACCAATACTAAAGATAACACGCCTGCCGTTATTCACATGAAAGTAGTAAAAGGCAATACTGTTGACTTTATCGTTGCAGCCAAAGGTTGTGGCTCTGAAAATAAAGCTAAATTTTCCGTATTACAGCCCGATGACAACGTTTCTGACTGGGTGTTAAAAACCATTCCAACGATGGGTGCAGGCTGGTGTCCACCAGGTATTATTGGCATTGGTGTCGGCGGTACTGCTGAAAAAGCCATGCTCATGGCTAAACAAAGCTTGATGGATCCAATTAATATTACTGAAGTCGCTCAAAAAACCAACCCAACCAAGGTGGAACAATTGCGCTTAGATTTAATGGATAAAATTAATGATTTGGGTATTGGCGCCCAAGGTTTGGGCGGGTTGACCACGGTGTTAGATGTCAAAATTCAAGATTACCCAACCCATGCAGCCTCACAGCCAGTTGCCATGATTCCAAATTGTGCTGCGACGCGCCACTTGCATTTTTCCATGGATGGCTCAGGTGTGGCCGAGTTGCCAGAAGTTGATATGAGTATTTATCCTGATTTGGAAATGGACTATTCCCAATATAAACAGGTTGATTTAAATTCATTGACTCGTGAGCAAATGGGCGATTGGAATATTGGTGACACTTTGTTGCTTACCGGTACGATTATCACTGGACGTGACGCTGCACATTCACGACTTAAGCAAATGCTTGATAATGGCGAAGGCTTGCCCAAAGGTGTAGATTTTAATAACAAATTTATTTATTATGTCGGCCCAGTTGATGCGGTGGGCGACGAAGTAATTGGCCCTGCAGGCCCAACGACAGCTACGCGTATGGACAAATTTACCGACATGATGTTAGAAAATACAAACATCCTAGGCATGATTGGTAAGGCTGAGCGCGGTCAATCTACCATACAAAGTATTAAAAAACACAAAGCCAGCTATTTAATTGCAGTCGGTGGTGCGGCATATCTTATTTCTAAATCGATTAAAAGTGCTAAAAAAATCGCCTTTGAAGAGATGGGCATGGAAGCCATTTACGAGTTAGAGGTAAAAGATATGCCGGTAACCGTTGCTGTGGATAGTGAAGGGCATAATATTCATAGTATTTTTCAAAACGTTCAAGTAATTTCTGACTAAAGTATAATTACCCCTGAAGTTGGTCGGATGGTCGCTGGTGAGTTTACTTATCAGAGGAAAGTCCGGGCTCCATAGAGCAAAGTGCTAGCTAACAGCTAGGTATGGTGACATAATGGAAAGTGCTGCAGAAATTTAAACCGCCTGTTTCGATAGGTAAGGGTGAGAAGGTGCGGTAAGAGCGCACCGCGCGTTTGGTGA
>JABGOT010000079.1:0-464 GCA_018648985.1 Candidatus Ruthturnera sp. | reverse complement strand
ATAGGCTACCATTGATGCGGCTCGCATAAGGTAGCGGGTAGAGTGCTAAAGCGTTTTGGCAACAATGCGCGTAGATGAATGACTATCTATTACAGAACCCGGCTTACAGACCGACTTCATTTTTACTTCCTCTTTTCCCTTCTTACTGCGTTAAATATCAAAAAATACTCAATCACATGGTTGTATCCATGTTCAATCGTATTTATTAACATTTGCCTTGCAGGAAGACAAAATACTCGTAAAAACAGTATTTATCAATTATTATGCATTTTGTTGTAGAATAAAAGCATGAAACTTATTCAGAAAATATTGATTGTTCTTTTTATAGGTGTTTCAGCTAATGTTTATGCTGATAAAGAGATACTTTTTACTGATAAAAATATAACTATTTATGCTGATAACACGGTGGTTTATGCCGATGGCAGTGTGCCAGTATTTAAACCTTCAAGCACTTGGGTGGAGGA
>JABGOT010000103.1 GCA_018648985.1 Candidatus Ruthturnera sp. | reverse complement strand
CACCATCAAAATTTACCGCATACAGGCCATCATCTACTGAGGCAATCATCTCTTCTAGATTATCTACCCCATTAAGCATATAAGTATTAGTCATTCTTGGCATGGGGATATGTGCGTATGACTCACGCCTTGCATTGCCGGTTGATTGCTGATCCATCAGCCCCGCATTAAGCTTGTCAAATAAATAACCTTTTAAAATACCATTTTCAATCAATGTGGTGTTTTGTGTTGGCGTGCCTTCATCGTCAATCGTTAAGCTGCCACGTCGATTGGCCAGCGTGCCATTATCAACAATGGTGCATTTTTCACTGGCCACTTGCTCGCCAATTTTCCCAGTAAATACTGAGGTACCTTTGCGATTAAAATCTCCTTCTAATCCGTGGCCAATTGCCTCATGTAACAATACGCCTGGCCAGCCTGGGCCCAATATTACTGGCATATTTCCTGCAGGTGCACCCTTGGCTTTAAGCGCAACTAGCGCTTGTCGAATGGCTTCATGTGTGTAAATTTCAGCTAGGTTATGATCAATAAAATAACGATAATCATAACGACCACCACCACCACTTGAGGCTGACTCAATACGGCCATCATGCTCAACAATCACACTCACACTCACACGCACCATTGGGCGATAATCTTTTTGATAAACACCATCGGTCGATACAATCAATACCTCTGTATAAGCACCTGACAAAGACGCACTGACTTGTTTTACTTTAGGCTCTTTTCTGGCGATCGAATCAATTAATTTGAGTAAATCAACCTTCTCTTCTGAAGTCAAACTACCCAGTGGGCTCAGCCCACTGTATTTAGCAATCGATGGCACCGACTGAAAGGCTTGAATCTTTTGGGGTGTTTTGTGGTTCGAGATACCTTTAGCGAAATCCACCGCTTCATTAATGGCTTGAATGTTTAAATCATCAGAATAAGCAAAGCCTGTTTGCTCACCTTTAACCGCTCTTGTGCCAACGCCGTGGCCAATATGGTAAGTGCCGGATTTAACAATACCTTCTTCTAAAAACCAAGATTCAGCCACCGAATGTTGGAAATATAAATCGGCATAATTCACCCCCTTAACTGCCAATGAAGACAGTAACGAGGTAATTTTTTCTTGGTTTAGATGGTGCTCATCAAGTAGTTGTTCAATCATAAATTATTTGATAATAGGGTCGTCCCACGAGCCGGTAATTTTATACTCAATATCCACAACCTCGCCAACAACCTTATCAATTAGCTTGCCATCAAACAGTGCTTCATCTATTAACCATACACCAAGCCCAATAGCACCACCACCTGCTAAAGCCGCACCTGCTGGCACTGCGTCACCTACTGCTGGACTTACTTTGGCCGTCATGTCATATTCTTCATTAATAATATCACTCTGGCCAGTTAATCGAATCACACCAGAAGTTGCATTTAGTTCAAACTGTTCAATCTCAGCCAAAGCATCGCGAATATGAATCTTTGCGTCAATATTCTCATAGGTAAAACCTTCTTTGGTTATGTCACCGACATCAAGCTTTAAACGCTTAGCAATTGATTTAATATTCAGTAGTGACAAAATACGGCCAATATTTGGATCTTTCTCAGTAAACACACCCTCCTTCACATTCATGGTGACATAGCCAGTAACATCTTGATAATTCATATTCCATGGCGTACATTCGCAAGAAAGACGCACATCAAAATCAAATTCTCCACCGGTCACTTTCTCTTTAACTTTAAGGTTTTGTAAAAACTCAGCCAAGCCCTTGCCTTTTGCTGTCGCCTTTAATCGAGTTTTACCATCCACCCAAAGGCCGTTAAAACTTAGTGCCTCACTACCAACACCAATACCGTCAAACTCCAAATTACTAATGGTCAATAGACTATCTTGAGAGGTTAACTCGACACTGAAATTTGGTATCTCATTCTCATCAACATAAACACCTTTAGTGCTCAAATACATATTAGGTAAATCATCAGGTGTGATTTCCCAATCGCCCTTAATGGCTTCCAATGTGTTGACTTGTAAGCCTGACAAAACCACACTAGGATTACCACCGTCATTCATAACAACTTCAATATTGCCCTTAATATCTTTAGACTCAATTCTGGCACGCCAAGATTGGTCTAACCGCTTGGTAATATAGGCCTCAAATCCACCATCGTCATTAACCAACTCTACCCTAAAGGTGGTTTCATTGTCATCACCTCGATTGTTTGGATTGATGAGAATATTAAAGAGTATGCCACGAATATTACCTGTGCCTATTGCGGTAATTTCGTCATCATGAAAAGCCAAGTTTGAGTTGTAGCCTTCAACCACAACACCGCCGTTTAAAGTGGTTAGACGATTATCTTTCAGCATCAGGTCAATATCTAGAATCGATTCCCTTTCATCAAGCGGAACAATCAGTTTCATGTCACCATCAACTTTGCCTGTTAAGGTGAATTGATTCATTACTTCGTTCACTGTTTCACTCAGCGGCGCGCGACGCAAAAATTCAATTAGCTGCTCGCTTTGGGTGTTAATTTTTCCAAAAATCTCAGTATCTAGCTGATCTTGACTCATGTCTAAAATCTGCACTTTAATATCATTGAGTGGCATATCATTAAGCTTTGTGCTGTTTACTGTAACAACAATTTGTTTGCCATCTGTTTCTAGGTTCGCATCTAGTTGTTTAAGGCTATCCCAATCAGAATTAAACAACAATTCCATGTTTTTTAATTGGGTACTGAAATGAGTATCAACAGTCGCAGCTGTTGATAAATCTTTTTTCATGCGGAATTTTATATCTTGCAATTGACCTGAAATAAAACCACGCTTAATCCAAGCATGTGTGTTGTCACTGAGTACTTTCGGGGAAATGTATTTTGACATATCCGCTGCTTGTATTTGCTCTACATAACTATTAACTTCAAAAAAATCACCGCCTTTTTCACTAAAAACTTTTAAATACGATTGCACCGAAAAATCGTCATTACTAATGACAAATGGAACCGTTAACACCTTGTCTCTATCCGCTTGTGTTGTAGACAGTGTTGCGATAATATTTGCTCTACCCATTTGAGAATCAGACAAACCAAAACCCAAATCTTGGTCTGAAATAGCCAACGATAATTGTGCTTCATTGCGGCTTAACACCATCGGCGCAAGCTCAATGATTTGTTTGCTTCTAATTAGGGTTTTGTTAATACTCAGTGATTTAAAAAAGTATAGTAGCTCTAGGCTTTCTGCCGAAACCAACTGACGAACCTCATCAACACCAAATTCTCGATTACTCTGATTGGCTTGAGAATACAACGTCAAAGTGTCGATAAAAATTTCACTCGGATGATAAATATCATCTAACAACGAAGTCAAGTTAATATCCCATCGTAGGTGATTGGCTTTAGCAATCGGTGTGCTTTGCTGAGGTGAATCTACATTGAGACCATGAAGATTCAAGACTAACCCATTTCGGTCAAAATCAAAACTAATTTTTGACAAACTGATATCTAACTCACTAGACTCGGATAATTGAGCTTCAATTGGCGCTTTAATTAACGCAGGAAAAGTCACAAAAAAAGCCACCAACAAAACAACCACTAATGCAGCAATTACACTAATCCAAGTGCTTACTTTTAGCGCCGTTAGGCCATGGGAAAGAGTCTTTTTTATCATGCTGGAGTAATTCTACATTACGCGTTCAATCATGTTGGATAAATTCAACAATCTTCGAACAATCCTTTTTCTTTATTTTTAGTCACTTTATCAAAATCAAACACCTTACCATTCATCACCACATACACGCCATTGCCTTTATTTTGAACCGCACCAAGCGCCACACCAAGGTTAAACAAAGCATCAGAATTATCAATAGAATAAGGAATCATGGATCCAAACAATACAATAGTTTTGTCTTTAATCTTCTCACCCAACAACTGGACGGTATCGACCATAGTGTCGGTACCATGAGTAATAATAATTTTGTCATCAGTAGATTCAATGCATTTAGATAAAATCAAGCCCCTGTCTTTATCAGTCATTTCTAGGGAGTCTTTTAAAAACAGCACTTCAGATGTTGTATCAACCATTGACCGACCACGGTTAAGCATATCAACGATGTGTGTACTACCAAATTCCAGCTCGCCCGTTAGCTCGTTATAGACTTTATCTATTGTTCCGCCGGTGATAAAAAACTGAATATTCATAATGACTATTATATTAAAAAAATTTCGGAAATTTTACGAATGACACTATTTATAACCTTTTGCCAAAGATATCCGTTCCGATACGCACAAAAGTAGCGCCATTTTCAATGGCTAACTCGAGATCAGTACTCA
>JABGOT010000146.1 GCA_018648985.1 Candidatus Ruthturnera sp. | reverse complement strand
CCCATGAAAAACGCGCGCCAGCCAGCTTAACCAAGCTAATGACGGCCTACGTAGTCTTCCAGTTGATTAAAGATGGTAGAGCCAGCCTAGACGATGATGTAAAAATCAGTAAAAAAGCTTGGGAAACCATGGGTTCAAAAAGCTTTGTTGAGGTGGGTAAAACCATCAGGCTTGAAATACTACTTAAAGGCATGATAATCCAGTCGGGTAATGATGCAGCAGTCGCCCTAGCTGAGCATATCGCTGGCACCGAAGGTACATTTACCGCCTACATGAATGAATACGCACTTGAGCTAGGTATGAACAATACTCGCTTTGAAAACGCCTCAGGCCTAGACTTAAACGACCAACACACGACAGCAGCTGATATGGCAAAACTTGCGGCTGCCACGATTAGAGACTTTCCTGAATTCTACCCTTGGTACAGTGAAAAAGAATTCACGCACCATGACATCAAGCAACCGAATCGCAACAAACTACTATGGAGCGACAACACGGTCGACGGGCTTAAAACTGGCTACACTAAAAAAGCAGGTTATAACTTAGTCGCCAGTGCCAATCGCATGGGTATGCGTCTAGTCTCTGTTGTCTTGGGATCAAGCGGCACTGAAGCACGAACTTCACAAACTCAAAAAATCCTAGATTATGGATTCCGTTTTTTCGAAACCAAAGTTATTGACAGCATCAGCAAAAAAATACCTATCTCTGGCTCTACTAAAGATGAAATAAAAGTCGGCCTAGTAAACACTAAGAGTGTCACTTTGCCACGTGGGCAATACAAACTATCCAAACAAATGATTGAGTTAAATGCTGATTTATCTGGGCCACTAAGTAAAGGTGATAGCGTTGGCCACTTAGTGGTTAAATTTGAAGGGAAAAATCTGCTTAAACTACCACTGGTTGCACTTGAAGATGCACCTGAATCTGGCTTCTTCAGCAGGATCTGGAGTTGGATAATGTCACTATTTGGCTTTTAATGGTCTATCTTAACGGCGATTTTATCGCAAAAGATAAAGCCTCTATTTCCGTTATGGATAGAGGTTTTTTATTTGGTGACGGGGTTTATGAGGTTATCCCCGTTTATCAAGGCAAAATATTTCGACTGACTGAGCATCTAAACCGCCTACAAAAAAGCCTAGACTCAATACAAATCACCAATCCTTATTTATTCGATCAATGGCTTGATATTCTAAACAAGTTGGTTAGCAACACATCTACACCCGATCAATCGCTTTACCTGCAGATTACTCGTGGGGCTGATACACAGCGCAAACACAGCTTTGCCACACTCACACCAACTGTTTATGTTGAATCCAACCCACTCAACCCCAAAACCGAGGCAGAGTTGGCACAAGGCTTTAGCGCTATAACCCAAGCAGATATTCGCTGGAGTCGGTGCGACATTAAGGCTACCTCACTACTGTCAAACATTCTTTACGCACAACAAGCCAAACAACACCAAGTTGAAGAAGTTATCTTGTCTCGTGATGGGCAAATAACAGAAGGTGCAACCTCTAATGTTTTCATTATCAAAGATCACACCCTCTTTACCCACCCTACTGGCGAGCATATTCTGTCAGGCATTACTCGGGATCTAGTACTAGAAAGTGCCAGTGCTTGTGGCATGCAAGTAAATGAAACACCATTCCCAGTAGACACGTTAAAAAATGCCGACGAAGTATGGATTTCAAGCTCTACTCGCGAAGTAATGCCAATTACAACTGTGGACGACCAACCAATCAACCATGGTAAAGTTGGGGAAAAATGGCTGTGTGTTTATGAGCATTACCAACAACTCAAAAATGACTGATACTCGTCTTGATCTACTCACTGATTGGCTAGAGACTTTCTTTGGCGACGAAAACTTTGTCATCAGCATTGCCAGTGATGACGCTAGCTTTCGTCGTTATTTCCGTATAGAGCGTGACAATGCCACTTTTATCGCCATGGATGCGCCACCTTCAAAAGAAAACTGCAAGCCATTTATTCGCATTGCTAAACACCTAGTCTCGGGCAACGTTCACGCACCAAAGATTATTGAAACCAATTTAGATCAAGGATTCTTATTATTAGAAGATTTAGGCAATCAAACTTTTTTAAGCGCTCAGCAAAAAAACTTCAAACTTCAGCATTACAAAAATGCCATTGATGTTCTTATCAATATCCAGTCTCTAGAAACCGATTCAGCCAATATTCCTAGCTATGACGCCGCATTATTAACAACAGAAATGCAGCTATTGATTGACTGGTATTTACCAACACTTAGCGATGATCAACGTATTCAACTACAATCAACGTTCAACTTATTGAGTGATAACGCATTAAACAGCAAACAAATCTTTGTGCATCGTGACTACCATTCTCGCAACCTAATGATGCTTGCGAATGATGAGCTCGGTGTCATTGACTTTCAAGACGCAGTAATCGGCTCAAATACCTACGATTTAACCTCACTACTTAAAGACGCCTACTTTGAGCTTGATTCGGCTGTTTTACACACTTTACTGCATTACTATTACGATCAAGCTAATATTCAAATACCCTTTTTAAATTTTGAAAAACAATTCGATCTCATGGGCTTGCAACGTCATCTTAAAGTATTGGGTATTTTTAAGCGCTTATCCATTCGTGATGGCAAACACCAATACTTAGATGATATTCCACTGGTTAAAAAATACGCCTTGCAAATGGCTGACAAATATTCAGAATTTTCTTTTTTAAAGGACATCCTATGATTGCCATGATTCTAGCAGCAGGTAGAGGCGAGCGCATGATGCCACTAACCAAAAACACCCCTAAGTCACTCATTAAAGTCAAAGATCTAGCCTTAATCGAGCATTCGATCAGCGCACTTAAAAAATCCAATATTATCGATATTGTGATTAACATTGCTTATTTAGGCGAGCAGATCAAAACCCATTTAGGTGATGGCTCAAATTTTGGTGTTCACATCACTTATAGTGACGAATCAAGTGGCGCATTAGAAACTGCAGGCGGCATCATCAAGGCCCTGCCAATCCTAGGCAACAAACCTTTTATTGTGATTAATTCTGACGTGCTTTGTGACTTTGATCTATCTAAGCTCACCCTACCCGTTGGGTCACTCGCACACTTGGTATTAATTAACAACCCCGCTCATAATCCAAATGGTGATTTTTCATTAGTCAATAACCACCAAATTACCAATATTCATGGGCAGTCTTACACATTTTCAGGCATTGGCATTTACCACCCAGACCTATTTAAATCGCATTTAGGCATTGAACAAAAATTACCACTCTACCCTTTACTCAAAGAGGCTATTGCCAATGGCCAACTGAGTGGCGAGCATTATGATGGCTATTGGCAAGATGTCGGCACGCCGGAAAGATTAGAATTGGCCAACAATTCTTAAATAAAAAGTAGATATGAATGTAAAATAGTTTTTGGTAGTGCTTAGGGTGCACCGACAATGAATGGTTATGAACTCCGCCAGGCCTGGAAGGGAGCAACGGTAATAACTTTTTCAGGTGTTGGCTGTTATTCTGGGTGCTACCACTTTATTCAAAATATTGAGTCAATTTAATGAGTGAACATTATCAAGTTTTAGCGCGTAAATACCGCCCTCACACTTTTAGTGAGATGGTAGGCCAAACGCACACGGTTAAAACCTTGATTAATGCACTCGATGCTGACAACTTACATCATGGCTTTTTATTTACCGGTACGCGTGGTGTGGGTAAAACCACCATTGCCCGTATCTTTGCCAAATCAATCAATTGTGAAGCTGGCGTAAGTTCTACACCTTGTGGCAAGTGCCCTACTTGTATTGAAATTGACCAAGGTCAATCAGTTGATTTGATTGAGCTAGATGCTGCCTCACACACGGGTGTCGATAACATGCGCGATATTTTAGAAAACGCGCAATACATGCCGACTAAAAATCGCTACAAGATTTACCTGATTGACGAAGTACACATGCTCTCCAAAAGTAGTTTTAACGCGCTACTAAAAACCTTAGAAGAGCCGCCTGAGCATATTAAGTTTTTACTAGCAACGACTGACCCACAAAAACTACCGGTTACTGTACTATCACGCTGTTTACAGTTCACCTTGCAAAAACTCACGCACGAGGAAATCCTAGGTCAGCTGAAGTTTATCATGGACGCTGAAAGCTTGAAATATGAGGAGATTGCCCTTAGTCAAATTGCTGACTTTGGTAATGGCTCTATGCGTGATGCACTGAGCTTATTAGATCAATCTATCTCATACGGCAATGGCACGGTAATGGCCAAAGACATCAAGGCCATGCTTGGCCTGGTGCATCATGATGATATCCTTACTCTTGCAACCCACTTGCTTAATCAAGATGCCG
>JABGOT010000144.1 GCA_018648985.1 Candidatus Ruthturnera sp. | reverse complement strand
CGGCATCTTGATTAAGCAAGTGGGTTGCAAGAGTAAGGATATCATCATGATGCACTAGGCCAAGCATAGCCTTGATGTCTTTAGCCATGACGGTGCCATTACCATAAGAGATAGACTGGTCTAATAAGCTCAGCGCATCACGCATAGATCCATTACCAAAATCGGCAATTTTACTAAGGGCAACCTCTTCATATTTCAAGCTTTCAGCATCCATGATAAACTTCAACTGACCTAGGATTTCTTCATGCGTGAGTTTTTGCAAGGTAAATTGCAAGCAACGCGACAATACCGTTACTGGAAGTTTCTGTGGGTCAGTGGTTGCCAGCAAAAATTTAATATGCTCTGGCGGTTCTTCTAAGGTTTTTAATAGTGCATTAAAACTACTTTTAGAGAGCATATGTACTTCGTCAATTAGGTAGATCTTGTAGCGATTTTTAGTCGGCATGTATTGCGCGTTTTCTAAAATATCGCGCATGTTATCGACACCCGTGTGTGAGGCAGCATCTAGCTCAATCAAATCAACTGATTGACCTTGGTCAATTTCAATACAAGTAGGGCACTTGCCACAAGGTGTAGAACTTACGCCAGCTTCACAATTGATTGATTTGGCAAAGATACGGGCAATGGTGGTTTTACCCACACCACGCGTACCGGTAAATAAAAAGCCATGATGTAAGTTGTCAGCATCGAGTGCATTAATCAAGGTTTTAACCGTGTGCGTTTGGCCTACCATCTCACTAAAAGTGTGAGGGCGGTATTTACGCGCTAAAACTTGATAATGTTCACTCATTAAATTGACTCAATATTTTGAATAAAGTGGTAGCACCCAGAATAACAGCCAACACATGAAAAAACTACTACCGTTGCTCCCTTCCGGGCCTGGCGGGGTTTGTAACCATTCATTGTAGGCGCACCCTAAGCGCTACCAAAATTCATTTTACATTTATATCTGCTTTCTATTTAAGAATTATTGGCTAATTCTAGACGCTCGGGTGTGCCGACATCTTGCCAATAGCCGTCATAGTACTCACCACTCAGTTGGCCATTGGCAATGGCTTCTTTAAGTAAAGGGTAGAGCGGTAGCTTTTGATTAACATCTAAATGCGATTTGAATAAGTCTGGGTGGTAAATGCCAACGCCTGAGAATGTGTAAGACTGCCCATGAATATTGGTGATTTGGTGATTATTCACCAATGAAAAATCACCATTTGGATTGTGAGTTGGATTGTTAATTAATACCAAGTGTGCGAGTGACCCAACCGGTAGAGTGAGTTTGGACAGATCAAAGTCACAAAGAACGTCAGAATTAATCACAATAAAAGGTTTGTTACCTAAGATTGGTAGAGCTTTGATAATGCCACCTGCGGTTTCTAATGCGCCACTTGATTCGTCACTATAAGTGATGTGAATACCAAAGTTAGATCCATCGCCTAAGTAGTTGCTCACTTTTTTGCCTAAATAAGAGATATTGATAACAATGTTATTAATATTGGCTTTTTTGAGTTGGTTAATTGAGTGCTCGATAAGTGTGGTATCTTTGACTTTGATTAGGGGTTTTGGCGTGTTTGCTGTGAGTGGCATCATGCGCTGTCCACGACCTGCTGCTAATATCATTGCATAGGTTTGCTGATTGGCTGACTCAAGAATACTGCTGAGCGCTTTTAGCTCTGGGTATTTATTAGCAACAGTAAGCGCGTATTTAGCCACCAAAGGGATATCTGCTAAGTATTGGTGTTTGCCATCACGAATGGATAAACGCTTAAAAATACCCAATACTTTAAGATGACGCTGCAAGCCCATGAGATCGAATTGTTTTTCAAAATCTGGAAAGGGTGTTTGAATATTAGCTTGATCGTAATAGTAATGCAGTAAAGTGTGTAAATCAGCCGAATCAAGCTCAAAGTAGGCGTCCTTAAGTAGTGAGACTAAATCGTAGGTATTTGAGCCGATTACTGCATCTTGAAAGTCGATGATGCCAAGCTCGTTGTTTGCAAGCACCATTAGGTTGCGAGAGTGATAATCACGGTGTACAAATACCTGATTGGTACTCAGTGCGTTATTGCTTAATAAATCAAAAATAGCCTGTAATTGTGTGTGTTGTTCGTTGCTGAGTGCTGGTAAGTACCAGTCAACCAATAGCTGCATTTCTGTTGTTAATAATGCGGCGTCATAGTTAGGAATGTTGGATGAATCGGTTTTCAGCGATTGGATATCGATCAGAACATCAATGGCACTTTTGTAGTGTTGCAACTCAAAGTTTTTTTGTTGAGTGTTTAAAAAGGTTTGATTACCCAAATCCTCTAACAGTAAAAAACCCTGCTCTAAATTGGTTTCAATGATCTTTGGTGCGTGAACATTGCCTAAGGTTAAGTGCTTGGCAATGCGAATAAAGGGTTCGCAGTTTTCCTTTGAGGGTGGTGCATCCATAGCGATAAAGGTAGTATTACTGCGTTCTATACGAAAATAACGACGAAAGCTGGCGTCATCACTGGCGACGCTGATGACAAAATTTTCATCACCAAAGAAAGTCTCTAGCCAATCAGTGAGTAGATCAAGACGAGTATCAGTCATTTTTGAGTTGTTGGTAATGCTCATAAACACACAGCCATTTTTCTCCAACTTCCCCGTGATTAATTGGTTGATCATCCACAGTTGTAATTGGCATTACTTCACGAGTAGAACTGGAAATCCACACTTCGTCGGCATTCTTTAATTTGTCTACTGAGAATGGCACCTCGTTCACCTGCATGCCACAAGCACTAGCACTTTCTAATACTAGGTCTCGAGTAATGCCCGCAAGAATATGCTCGCTAGTAGGGTGGGTGTAAATAGTGTAATCTTTAATGATGAAAACATTGGAGGTTGCACCTTCTGTTATTTGTCCATCACGAGATAAGATAACTTCTTCAACTTGGTGTTGTTTGGCTTGTTGTGCATAAAGGATGTTTGACAACAATGAAGTGGCCTTAATATCACATCGACTCCAGCGAATATCTGCCTGGGTCATAGCGCTAAAACCTTGTGTTAGTTCTGCCTTGGTTTTAGGAATAAGCGGGTTAGATTCAACATAAACGGTTGGCGTGAGTGCAGCAAAGCTGTGTTTGCGCTGCGTATCAGTGCCACGTGTAATTTGTAAATAAAGTGATTGATCAGATGCAGATGCATTGCTAACCAACTTGTTTAGAATATTAAGCCATTGATCAAATGAATAAGGATTGGTGATTTGTATTGAGTCTAGGCTTTTTTGTAGACGATTTAAATGCTCAGTTAGTCGAAATATTTTTCCTTGATAAACGGGGATGACCTCATAAACCCCGTCGCCAAACAAAAAGCCTCTATCCATAACGGAAATAGAGGCTTTGTCTTTGGCGATAAAATCGCCATTAAGATAGACCATTAAAGCCCTAGTAACGACATTAACCAACTCCAAATCCTGCTGAAGAAGCCAGATTCAGGTGCATCTTCAAGTGCAACCAGTGGTAGTTTAAGCAGATTTTTCCCTTCAAATTTAACCACTAAGTGGCCAACGCTATCACCTTTACTTAGTGGCCCAGATAAATCAGCATTTAACTCAATCATTTGTTTGGATAGTTTGTATTGCCCACGTGGCAAAGTGACACTCTTAGTGTTTACTAGGCCGACTTTTATTTCATCTTTAGTAGAGCCAGAGATAGGTATTTTTTTGCTGATGCTGTCAATAACTTTGGTTTCGAAAAAACGGAATCCATAATCTAGGATTTTTTGAGTTTGTGAAGTTCGTGCTTCAGTGCCGCTTGATCCCAAGACAACAGAGACTAGACGCATACCCATGCGATTGGCACTGGCGACTAAGTTATAACCTGCTTTTTTAGTGTAGCCAGTTTTAAGCCCGTCGACCGTGTTGTCGCTCCATAGTAGTTTGTTGCGATTCGGTTGCTTGATGTCATGGTGCGTGAATTCTTTTTCACTGTACCAAGGGTAGAATTCAGGAAAGTCTCTAATCGTGGCAGCTGCAAGTTTTGCCATATCAGCCGCTGTTGTGTGTTGGTCGTTTAAGTCTAAACCTGAGGCGTTTTCAAAGCGAGTGTTGTTCATACCTAGCTCAAGTGCGTATTCGTTCATGTAGGCGGTAAATGTGCCTTCGGTACCAGCGATATGCTCAGCTAGGGCAACAGCAGCATCGTTACCTGACTGGATGATCATGCCTTTAAGTAGTATTTCTAGCTTGATGGTTTTACCCACCTCAACAAAGCTTTTTGAACCCATGGTTTCCCAGGCTTTTTTACTGATTTTTACATCATCGTCTAGGCTGGCTCTACCGTCTTTAATCAACTGGAAAACTACGTAGGCCGTCATTAGCTTGGTTAAGCTGGCTGGCGCGCGTTTTTCATGGG
>JABGOT010000142.1 GCA_018648985.1 Candidatus Ruthturnera sp. | reverse complement strand
TTTAAGGTCTGAGCGATAAGCAGACAGTGTGTTTTGGCTAGCACCAGAGGATAGCCAGTAATGATCTAGGAATTTGTCAATTAATTCTGTGTTATCCATGGCTTGAAATTATGGCATAAAAAATGCCGGTAAAGACCGGCATTTTTATTGGAAAAATATAAAGCTTATTTTTTAGCCAATTTTTCTTTAATTCTTGCTTTCTTACCTGTTAATTCACGAAGGTAGTATAGCTTCGCTTGACGAACCTTACCACGACGCTTAACTTCTACTGAATCAATCATATTTGAGTGTGTTTGGAAAACTCTTTCAACGCCTTCGCCATGAGAGATTTTTCTCACTGTGAATGCTGAACCAATACCACGGTTTTTCTTAGCGATAACAACACCTTCGAATGCTTGTAGTCTTTCACGGTCACCTTCACGTACTTTAACTTGTACAATAACGGTATCACCTGATGAAAATTCAGGGATATCTGATCTTAGTTGTTCGTTCTCAATTTGATCAATTAAATTCATGAGAGTGCTTCCTTGTAGGTTAATTCTGTAAAAAGGGGCAATTATACAGTCATTCTGATTGCTAAACAAGAGAATAGCCCGACCTAAATAACTATCATAATTTCTGACAACGACAAGCCCTTATCCTCTATATTATTTTGATGTAGACACACTTATTGCTGTGTTAAATCAAAATAATATAGAGGATAAGGGCTTGTATAAGTCCCTTTGGGCAAGTCTTTAAGTTGTTTACTGCTGCGCCAAATTTTTCATTATTAGTCAGAGCCAGTAATTTCAAAATTTACCATTGCATTAAACAACTTTAAGCCTTGCAGAATTTCATGATAGTTGCTTAGGCCGGGCTAAATATGGCATAATTATGCGCTTTAGTTTTGAGTGTTTGAGAGCAATGGGAAAAGTAACTGGCTTTAAGGAATTTGATAGAAAAACTGAGGATTATCGCCCAGTTGAACTACGTATTAAAGATTATGGTGAAATTTTTACAGGTACACATGATGTTGCACATCTACAAGAGCAAGGCGCAAGATGTATGGATTGCGGCGTGCCGTTTTGCCAATCAGAAAACGGTTGTCCAGTTGACAATTTAATTCCCGAATGGAATGACCTAATTTATAACGACAAATGGCAAGCTGCATTAATTCGCTTACATAAGACTAACAATTTCCCAGAATTTACCGGCAGAGTTTGCCCGGCGCCTTGCGAAGGCTCATGTGTATTAGGCATGAATAACCCGGCGGTGACGATTAAAAATATTGAACAATCGATTGTTGATCGTGGCTTTGAAGAAGGTTGGATCCAGCCAAATATGGTCGAGTATCGTACTGGCAAAAAAATTGCCGTTATTGGCTCTGGCCCTGCAGGCTTAGCTACGGCAGATGAGTTGAATAAAATTGGCCATAGTGTCACCGTATTTGAGCGTGATGATCGTATTGGTGGCTTGCTGATGTATGGCATTCCAAATATGAAATTGGGTAAAGATGTGGTGGATCGCCGTGTCAATTTACTCAAAGACTCCGGTGTTGAATTTATTACCAATGTGAATGTTGGTCAAGACATTACAACTGCTACTTTACAAAAAGAATTTGACGCTTTAGTATTTACCACGGGTGCAACTCAGGCGCGTGATTTACCAGTAGATAATCGTGACGCTAATGGCGTGCACATGGCAATGGAATACTTAAGTAAAAACACCAAAAGTTTGCTAGACACAGGCCATGCGGACAATTCTGATTTATCCGCTAAAGATAAGGATGTAATTGTGATTGGTGGTGGTGATACCGGTACAGACTGTATTGGTACAGCACTACGTCAAGGCGCTAAGTCGATTGTGAATTTTGAGCTAATGGGCAAGCCACCTGAGGATCGTGCAGATAACAACCCTTGGCCGTTGTGGCCGTTGATTTATCGCGTAGATTACGGTCATGCAGAGGCAGCACAAGTATTTGGCAACGATCCAAGACAATATCATTTGATGACCAAATCTTTCATTAAGGATGATGCAGGCAATGTCACAGGTCTTAACACCGTTAACGTTGATTTTAAAGACGGCCAACTGATTGAAATTGAAGGTAGTGAGAAAGCATGGAAGTCGCAATTAGTCTTACTCTCAATGGGTTTTGTATCACCAGAGCATTATTTAAGTGACGATGCTGGTATCGAGCTTGATGCTCGTGGCAACTATCAAGCTGCTTATGGTGAGTATGCTACTTCTCAAAAAGGCATTTTTACCGCAGGAGATTGTCGTCGTGGGCAGTCGCTAGTTGTATGGGCAATCAATGAAGGGCGTGGTGTTGCCAAAGTCGTTGATGAGTACTTAACCAACGCATAGAAATCCTCTTTATATCCCCTAAGGGGTAGTTAAAAATACCACTAATAAAGAGTGGTATTGTTCGCATTCCAAGTATAATTTGACCCGTTCACATCTTCTTTTCTGAGAATTAGAGGATTTATTAAATATACTGGAGAAACAAAATGGCAAAAGAGTTATATAACACTCCCAACCTTGATGAGTTGGAAAATGGTCCATGGCCTTCGTTTGTAACGGGTCTTAAGCGTTTAGCGCAAGACGATCACGCAGGTGCTAGCATGGTGCGCGACGTTTTAGCAACATTAGAAACATCATACGTAACTAAAAAAGGTTACTGGAAAGGTGGCACCGTCGGTGTTATTGGTTATGGTGGTGGTGTAATTCCACGCTTTAATGAGCTTAAAGATGAAAACGGCGACTTTAAATTTAAAGATGCAGGTGAGTTCCATACATTAAGAATTCAACCGCCAGCAGGCATGCACTACACATCAGATCTTTTAAGAAACATGTGTGATACATTTGTTGATAACGGTGGTTCTGGTTTGATCGCATTCCACGGTCAATCAGGCGACATCATGTTCCAAGGCGCAACGGAAGAAACAACACAGACTATTTTCAACGAGCTTAACGAAATTGGTTTTGACATGGGTGGCGCAGGTCCTGCGGTACGTACTGGTATGTCATGTGTTGGTGCAGCACGTTGTGAGATGTCAAACACAAACGAATCAGCAGCATTACGTACACTAGTAAACGCATTCTTAGATGATATGCACCGTCCAGCATTACCATACAAAATGAAATTTAAAGTTTCAGGCTGTGCTAATGACTGTATGAACTCAATTGAGCGTTCAGACTTTTCAACAATTGGTACTTGGAGAGATGATATTAAAATCAACCAAGACGCATGGAAAGCAATGGTTGTAGACAAGGGTATGGACTACGTAGTAGATAACATTACTTCTCGTTGCCCAACACAATGTATGAAGGTTGAAGCAGATACTTCATTGTCAATTGACAATAAGAACTGTGTTAAATGTATGCACTGTTTAAACGCAACTTCACCATTAACTCACAATTACATTAGTGATGCATCAGAAGGCGCTATCTTGGCAACTGGCGATGACAAAGGCGTAACAATCTGTATGGGTGGTAAGCGTACATTGAAGATTGGTGACTTATTCGGTACGGTTGTTGTTCCATTCATGAAGCTTGAAACTGAAGACGACTACGAGGCAATTGAAGAATTAGCTGGTGAAGTAATTGACTTCTTTGCTGAGAATGCATTAGAGCATGAGCGTACTGGTGAAATGATTGAGCGTATCGGTATTGTTAACTTTATGGAAGGTATTGGCTTAGATGTTAATCCAAACATGGTTAGTTCGCCACGTTACATGAGCTACGTGAGAATGGACAAGTGGGACGAAGAAGCGACTAAGTGGTTTGAAAACAAAGCCGAAGCTAACGCGTAACACACAGTAATTTAAATAACAATTTTTAGGGCAAAGTTTCCTTTGCCCAATATTATATATTAGGAGAAATATTATGGCTGAAGCACCAAGAATGCCTATCGAATCTGGCTGTCCAGACCCTATCCAATACATGCACCCAACAATGCGTCGTAACTACGGAGCATGGGCTTACCATGACCGTCCACGTCCAGGTGTATTGCACCATACTTCAAAGCATAACGAAGAAATTTGGACTGTACGTTGTGGCACACAAAGACAAATGGATGTTCACACAATCAAAAAACTAGCAGACATTTCTGATGAGTTTGGTGATGGTTACATTCGTTTTACTATTCGTTCAAACGTTGAATTTATGGTAGATGCTGAATCTAAGGTAAACCCTTTAATTGAAGCATTAGAATCTGCTGGTTTCCCAGTAGGCGGCACAGGTCCAACAGTGTCAATGATTTCACACACACAGGGTTGGTTACATTGTGATATTCCAGGTACAGACGCATCAGGTGTTGTAAAAGCATTGATGGACGAAATGTACGACGAATACAAGAAAGAAGAAATGCCTAACCGTGTACACATGACAACTTCATGTTGTCAAATTAACTGTGGTGGTCACGGTGATATCGCG
>JABGOT010000140.1 GCA_018648985.1 Candidatus Ruthturnera sp. | reverse complement strand
CTCTATATGTGGCAAAAAAAAGCCCAAAATATTTATCGTAGTTTTTGTGGTGTTTTGTCTAGCACAAAAACGTTTAAAAAATTCTTGTTGCTGATGTAGGTGTATCTTATATCATCAAGCGTCTCAATTATATCACAAAAAAAACTTACTGGTTTAATGTCCGACCACCATCAACGCTGATAATTTGTCCGGTGATGTAAGTAGAGCTTGCTAAAAATAAAACAGTATTGGCAATATCGATTGCATCACCTTGCCTGCCTAAGGCAATTTTATTTAGCATTTTATTTTTTTGTTCATTGGATAACGAAGCTTCGTTTTCTGGCCATAGAATAGAACCAGGGGAAACACCACAAACGCGTATTTCAGGTGCCAGTTCTTTAGCCAGTGTTTTAGTCATCATTGCAACACCAGCCTTGGAGATATTGTAAATTGCATGATTCTTGAGTGGGCGCTCGCCGTGGATGTCAACAATATTGATAATGCAGCCAGAGGTTTTCTTTAGAGCAGCTGTTAATGACTGAGATAGGAAAAAAGGCGCCATTAGATTGGTATTCATAATATTGTTCCAAGCATCTTGATTAACTTCTTCAACGGCTGTCGGGTAAAAAACAGAGGCATTATTAACTAAAACATCTAATCGTTCGATATGATGGCTTAATGCTTGAATATCATCAAGGTTAGACAATTCTGCCTGAACAATGGTGGCAGAATCACTACGCTGGGTATTGAGTGTTTGAGCCAGGGTTTTAGCAGCTTGTTTTGAATGTCGATAGTGAATAATGACATTGTAGCCATTGCTATGTAGCGTTTGCGCGATCTGCGCACCAATACGTTGTGCACCGCCGGTGATTAATGCTGTTTTCATATAAAATACGGATTCAATGAACCTTGAAGAAATAATCAAAAACACCATTATACAAAAAGCTAGCCCTATAGGTTTCGATGAATTTATGGATTTAGCATTGTATTATCCAACACAAGGTTATTACAGTGGTGGTGCGCAGAAGTTTGGCGAGCAAGGGGACTTTATCACTGCGCCTGAAACTTCAGATCTATTTGGATTTTGTTTGGCGCGTCAATGTGCACAGGTATTGGATGGTAATAACAGTATTTTAGAATTTGGCGCAGGTAGTGGTGTATTAGCGACTCAAGTTTTATTTGAGTTGGGCCGACTTAATAATTTGCCAGAAAAATATTATATTCTTGAGCTTAGCGCCGAACTTAAACAACGACAAAAAGAAACAATTACTAAGGTCTTGCCAGAATTGCTTGATAGGGTTGTATGGCTAAATACTTTCCCCGAACATTTTTCAGGCGTGGTGATTGCTAATGAAGTGTTAGATGCGATGCCAGCCAAGCGGCTAATTAAAAAACAAGATGGTTTTGTTGAATTAGGTGTAGATTGTAAGAACGACCAATTGCAATGGCAGATGTTTAGCCAACCTTATACTGATAACAAAGCCTTGCTGCCTAATGAAGTTGAGCAAGGGTATACCACTGAAACAAACCCAAGATCAATGGCTTGGATAGAGTCATTGAGTGATATTGTCGATAAGGGCTTGGTGTTGTTAATTGATTACGGCATGGATCGAGATGATTTTTTTCACCCTCAGCGCGGCGAAGGCACGCTACGATGTTATTATCAACACAAGGCCAGCGATGATCCTTTTGTGCATGTGGGTAAGCAAGATATTACTACTTCGGTTAATTTTTCAGATATAGCTGACCAGGCGCAACGTAGTGGTTTTGATATTAATGGTTACGCCACACAGGCGCTATTTTTAATTTCACTGGGGATTGATGAATATCTGGTGGCTGAAACTGATGAAAATAAGCGTGTTACACTTGCACAACAAGTTAAACAACTGGTGTTACCCAGCGCCATGGGAGAGAGTTTTAAGGTGTTAGCATTGACAAAAAAACTACCGGTAAAATTAAAAGGGTTTACTGAACAAAATTTAACGCATAAATTATAAACTGACAAAGACCCTATGGATTTATTACAAACAATCGTATTGGCACTCATTCAGGGGTTGAGTGAGTTTCTGCCAATCTCATCGTCGGCGCACTTAATTTTAGTGCCAAAGATGACGGACTGGCCCGACCAAGGTTTGGCATTTGATGTGGTGGTGCATTTAGGCACGCTCAGCGCTATTGTGTTTTATTATCGACTAATTATTAAAACCTTAATCGCTGACTTTTTTTACTCTGTTGTTAAAGTGAAAACAGTAGGTGAATCTAAATTAGCGTGGGGAATATTGCTAGGTACGATCCCAGTAGGTTTGGTGGGTTTGGCATTTAAAGATACGATTGAGCTAACCTTGCGCTCAACTGAAGTTATTGCCTACGCAACATTGGTGTTTGGTTTGTTGTTAGGTTTGGGTATTTGGGTAAATATTAAAAGAGCCTCTGTTAGAAAGGCAATTGATTGGCTGGATGTTGCTTTTATTGGAAGCATGCAAGCATTGGCGCTTATTCCAGGCACGTCTCGTTCTGGCATTACCATCACGGCAGGATTGTTGATTGGCTTATCTAGACAGATGTCTACCCAATTTGCGTTTTTATTATCTATACCTGTGATTACGCTTTCAGCCATGTTAATGATTTTTGATTTGTATCAACAGCCACAATCGGTTGATTGGCTCATGTTGGTGTTGGGTTTTCTGGTTGCAGCAATTAGTGCTTATTTTACTGTCGTGTTTTTTATTAAATTATTAGACAGTATTGGCTTAATGCCTTTTGTTGTTTATCGACTATTTTTAGGAGTGGTCTTATTAATAATGTAGAGCCTCAGGCAATTTATCGCAAAGATTACCAGCCGAGTGCGTATTTAATCCGTACTACAGAGCTGAGCTTTGACTTATCTGAAGATGAAACCCTTGTTTTATCTAAGGTGCATTATTATCAAAATCCGAATTTAACTGGCAAAGAGCGCAGCTTATTTTTAAATGGCGTTAATTTAGAATTGGTTTCAATTTTGATTGATGGTGTACAGCCTAATTATCAGTTGGCTGACGAAGGATTGGAGTTGAATGATTTACCGGATGAATTTACACTAGAAATTACCACACGCATTCACCCAGAAAAAAACACCAGTCTCAATGGCTTGTATCGATCCAGTGGTAATTTTTGTACACAGTGTGAGGCACATGGGTTTAGACAGATCACTTATTATCTTGACAGGCCTGATGTGCTCAGTGTGTTTACTACACACATCAAGGCTGACCCTGAACATTATCCAGTATTACTAAGTAATGGTAACTTAATCAGCTCAAAGCCAGGTGAGGTAACGTGGCACGATCCTAGCCTTAAGCCTTGTTATTTGTTTGCTTTAGTGGCAGGTGATTTTGCCGTATTGGAGGATACTTACACCACCATTAGTGGCAATGAGGTTGCATTAAAGATTTATGTTGAATCGCATAATATTGACAAAACTCAATTTGCGATGGATTCACTTAAGCGCTCATTTGCATGGGACGAACAACGCTTTGGTCTTGAATATGATTTAGATATTTATATGATTGTTGCTGTGGATGATTTCAATATGGGTGCAATGGAGAATAAAGGCCTTAATATCTTTAACTCTACCTATGTACTGGCCAATCCAGACACAGCAACTGACAAAGATTTTATTAATGTTGAGGCGGTGATTGGTCATGAGTATTTCCATAATTGGACGGGTAATCGTGTCACTTGTCAGGATTGGTTTCAACTCAGTTTAAAGGAAGGATTAACGGTCTTTAGAGATCAAGAATTTACTTCTGATCTACATTCTCGATCAATTAAGCGTATTGAAGATGTGAATGGTTTACGTACTTTTCAGTTTGCTGAAGATGCCGGCCCGATGAAGCATCCGGTAAGGCCAGAGTCATACATCGAGATGAATAATTTTTATACCTTTACCGTGTATGAAAAAGGCGCTGAAGTGATTCGTATGATTCATACATTCTTAGGTGAGGCAGGGTTTCAGAATGGCATGAAGCTTTATTTTGAGCGCTTTGATGGTAAGGCAGTAACGATTGATGATTTTGTGGCTGCGATGAGTGATGCCAATGATTTTGATTTCAAACCCTTTATGACTTGGTATTCACAGCCAGGTACGCCTGAAGTTGAGGTGAATACTACATATGATGCCCAGCAGAAAATCTATAAAGCAACTTTTAAACAAAAAGGCGAGCACACTTACTATTTGCCGATTCGTTATGGACTGATAGATCAACAGGGTGAGGAGATTGATCAAGGTGTTTTGGTACTAGATCAAAAGCAAAGAACATTTGAATTTAAAAGCATTAAAGACGAGCCAACCCCATCTTGGTTGCGCGGTTTTTCAGCGCCTATTAAGTTGACTTCAGGTCTTGGTGCTGAGCAAAAAATATTTTTATGTGAGCATGACACTGACGCTTTTAGTCGTTGGGACAATGCGCAAGCGCTATGGTTGTCATTAATACTTAACCCTGCCCAGATTGATGAAAATGCGTTGTTTAATGCTTTTGAAAGTATTTTAAGCAAAGAAACCGATAATGCACT
>JABGOT010000089.1:1410-4562 GCA_018648985.1 Candidatus Ruthturnera sp. | reverse complement strand
TGACCATCGTTTGGGTTTTTTCCCAAATTTTTTCATTAATCACACCACCACGCGCAGCGTTAAAAAGGATGGTTTTTTCACTAATATTGTGAAAATTGTGCTCATTTAATAAGTTGAACGATGGATATTTTCCATCAAAAGTCAGTGGCGTGTGAAAAGTGACAATATCAGCGCTCAAAGCAGTATCTAGATCAACAAAATTGGGTAAATTTTCATTGTCTTGCCTAATAGGGTCGTTCAACAGGGTTTTGATACCCATTAATTCTGCTTTAGCGGCTAATCTTGAGCCAACATTACCCACACCGATTATTCCCAAAGTTTTTTGAGTGTAGTCAAAATCCAATTCATTGGCCAAATTAACAATGGCGCTAATCACAAACTCAGCTACCGCCATTGAATTACAGCCTTGCGCTGAAAAGAAGGTGATGTTGTTTTTTGCTAAATAATCTTGATCAACATGATCAAGACCAGCAACAGTTGAGCCGACAAACTTTACTTGACTACCTTCTAGTAGATCTTGATTAACTTTGGTACGTGAGCGCACAATTAGCACGTCTGCATCTTTTACAGATTCGGCATTAATGTCTCGACCAGCCATAGTGATAATTTCACCAAATTGGGAGAATATCTCGTTATAAGCATAGCATGCATCATCAATAATTAGTTTCATATTTTTTTAGAACGGGCCTTGCCCGTTCGATCCTTTTGTGTCATCAATGATAGGTTTCATGGCTTCCAGTCTATTGTTTGTAAGTTGTGCATTTTAAGGTAATCATTGGTTTTAGAAAAGTGCTTACAACCAAAAAAACCTTTATGCGCTGAGAAGGGTGACGGGTGCGAGGCGGTTAAAACTAAGTGTTTATTTTGATCAATCAGTTCTATTTTTTGCCCAGCATGCGCACCCCATAATAAAAACACCAAATTTTGTTTTTGCTCATTGAGAATATCAATGACGGTATCGGTGAAATCTACCCAGCCTGATTTGGCGTGCGAGCCTGGTGAATTCTTTTCAACTGTGAGTGCGCTGTTAAGTAGTAACACTCCTTGTGATGCCCAGCGGGTTAGGTTTCCACTTTGACTGGGGTTGATGTTTAAGTCAGATGATAGTTCTTGGTAAATATTTCTAAGCGATGGCGGAATGTCGACACCGTCAGGTACTGAAAAACTCAAACCATGGGCCTGACCTTGATTGTGATAAGGGTCTTGCCCAAGGATAATGACTTTGGTATTTTCAAAACTGCTCAGATCAAAAGCATTAAATATTTGATCTTTAGGCGGATAGATGATTTTGTTGTGAGCTGATTCGTATTCTAGGAATTCAAGCAAGTGTTGGTAGTAATCTTGCTTAAAAATAAAGTCTAGTTTTTCTAACCAATCTTTGGTCAAAGCCCAGCCCACCAGAGCCTGATTCGATAGCCCAGTGTTGAGGTGTAGCCCACTTCAACAAATTGAATACGACCTTCGGTGTTAATGAAGAAACTACTAGGTGTACCTTTAACGCCAAATAATCGAGATAAAGAGCCGGATTTGTCATTAATAATATTATCTAATTTAAGGTTGTTTTCTTCGGCGTATTTTTTAATATCTTCATCCGTGCCGGATTGGATGGCAATATTAAGTACTTTGTAATCTTCTGCTACAGCTTGAATGTTGTCATTTTCCACCGCACAAACTGGGCACCAAGTTGCCCAAAAGTGAATCAAAACTCCTTGATCAGGTAAAGGGTTAGAGTTTATCACCTCACCGGTGAGGGTTTGAGAACTGAAGCTGGGTGTCATGCCTTGAGTGAGGTCTTGCTGTTGCCATGCACGGATGACAAAAATGGCTAAAATAACCATCATAAATTGCATGAGAGTTTTTCTACTTGGACGATTAATTTTCATGTTGCGTATTATAACTTAAGGATGCTAATGACGGATTGGATACAGCGTTGGAAAGATGGGAAAATAGGTTGGCATCGAGATCAGGTAAATTCAAAATTAATTGAATTTATAGATTGCTTACAACTCAATCGAGGTGACACAGTATTTGTACCTCTATGTGGCAAAAGCGCTGATATGATTTATTTACTTGAACAAGGGTTTAAAGTGATTGGTGTTGAGCTCAGCCAATTGGCTATTGAGCAATTTTTTGATGAAAACAACCTTACTTATACTGCCTGCCAGCTTGATCGGCTTACGGCGTACCAAGGTAAAAACATCGCCCTATATTGTGGTGATTATTTTGCATTAGATCACTCAGTGTTAAAATCGGTTTCAGCAGTGTACGATCGAGCAGCATTAATCGCGCTACCTATTGATTTAAGAGCAAAATACGTACAGCATTTATACTCTATAATATCGAAAGATTGTCGGGTGTTGTTATTAACGTTAAATTACCCACAGTCACAAATGGGTGGCCCGCCTTTTGCAGTCAATAAAGATGAGGTGGTTTCACTGTTTAGTAAGGGGTTCGAATGTCAACAATTACAATGTTTTAATGACATTAAAAATGAGCCCAAGTTTCTACGCGCTGGCGTAGAGTTTATTGAAAAAGCAACTTATTGTTTGCGCAAGACCGGAGAGTAAAAAAAATGGCAAAAAAAATAAAAGGCGTAGTCGCCCAATTTGGTACTAAGGGATATGGTTTTATTACAGGTGATGATGATGAGAAGTATTTCGTTCATCAAAAGAACATCTACAACAAATCGCGTTTAAAAGCAAATACGCGCGTGGTGTTTCATGCAGAGGAATCTGAAAAAGGCCTAGTAGCAACCAATGTTGAATTAGAAGAATCTGGCAGTGTTAGTCATGCCGAATCTACGCCATTATCAGATGGTGCGATTAAAGGCATGTTTGCTGTATTGCTTATCTTGCAATTAATTGTAGCTTATAAGGTATTTTTTCCAGTTGTAGCTTAATGAAAAAAAGCTTACTAATTGTTTTTCTTTCAGCTTTATTGAGCGGGTGTTTTTCAACGCCGGCGGTTAAAGTTAATAACATTTGTAACTTGATGGATGAAGAGGTTAGTTGGTATCGTGCAATTAAAGCCAGTGAGAAGAAATATGGCGCACCTGCACACGTACAGCTTGCTATTATCTATCAAGAGTCTAACTTTGCCTCTGATGCAAAACCACCAAGAGAAAAGCTGTTTGGTATGGTGCCGTGGTTTAG
>JABGOT010000089.1:0-1310 GCA_018648985.1 Candidatus Ruthturnera sp. | reverse complement strand
GAAGATATTAAACTTACTTTGGGTTGTTTAAAAGGTAACCGAGTTAAGTGCTCACTCCATGGCTATAGCTTTGATTTGGCAACCGGCGACTCTTCAGAAGCCGATGTTGATAATATGCAAACTTACAACGTCAAACAAGAAAATAACGAAATTTATATCGAGGTTTAATCATGAATACTGACTCTCAAGCATTAATGAAATCTATTATTCAGCGTGTGGCAACAGGCCCAGACTTGAGTAAGAATATCGATTTTGAAGAAGCCAGAGACGGCATGCAGGCTATACTTCGTGGCGAGATTGATGACGTTCAATCGGCAATATTTTTAATCGCACTGCGTATGAAACGCGAAACCATGGAAGAAAATGAAGGTATCTTGGCGGCAATTTTGGCTGAGAGTGATAAGCAGCAAGTTAATGTTGATGATTTGGTAGATTTGGGTGATCCGTATAGTGGTTATAACCGCTCTATTCCGGTTTCATCATTCTTACCACCTTTACTGGCTGAGTTGGGATTGCCAACGGTTATCCATGGTTTGAATAGTGTCAGCCCTAAATTTGGCTTAACACATCGTCATATTAGTGAGGCGTTAGGCTTAAGTGTTAATCATTCAACAGCAGATGCTAAAGCAAGGCTAGAGAATCCGGCTATTGGCTGGAGTTATATTGATCAAAATAGTTATTGCAAGGGATTACACAATATTGTTTCACTCCGTGATCGTGTGATTAAACGCACAGTGATTAACACGGTAGAGACGCTAATTGGTCCGTTGAGAGGTAAGACTACACATTCTATTTTGGGTTATGTGCACAAGCCTTATCCACCAATCTATGCAGATTTGGTTAAAGCATCTGGCATGGACAGTGCTTTGTTAATACGCGGTGTTGAGGGTGGTGTGATTCCATCATTGCGTCAAAAAGGATTGATGATTTCTTATGAGGGCACTGACGAGAAAGACCGTGTTGATATCGATCCGGCATCATTAGGTATTGAGCAAGATATGCGTGCCATCTCATTCCCAGGTGAATTGGATGTGCATAGCAATATTACTGAACTAGCCGACTATACGGTTAAGCTCGGCAAAGCGGCGCTCTCAGGTGAAAAAGGCATGTTTTATGACGGCCTTGTTTTATCAGCTAGTCTAGTGCTTTGGCACACTAAAAAAGCCAAATCATTGGGAGATGCAGCGCAGATGGCTAGAGAAGTTTTGGACTCTGGTAAAGCGATTGACCGACTAAAGTAGATATTAATTTCTTACAGACACCCAAAATCCGCCTAGTAGGCGGATTTTGAGCAGAGGGAGAGTTTTATT
>JABGOT010000058.1 GCA_018648985.1 Candidatus Ruthturnera sp. | reverse complement strand
AGCTAAATTCTGCTGAGCATCTGCATGACCTTGACTGGCGGATTTTTTAATCCATTGATGGGCAGTTTTTAAATCGCGCTCTACCCCGACACCCAAGTAATACATACTGCCTAGGTAATATTGCGCTTTAGCGTTGTTTTTATCAGCAGATTTTTTTAATAAATCAACACCCTTCTTATCGTTTTGATCTATACCTTTGCCCTCAATATGCATCAGCCCTAGGGCGGTTTGCGCCTCTAAATGACCAGCTTTGGTTGCGTACAAAAAAGCACTAAAAGCTTTAATATAATCTTGCTCAACACCATCACCATAATAGTGCGCCCTACCGCGTTCATAAAGCCCAGCGTTTGCCAATACAGCGTTGTTGAATAACAGTAAACATAGGAACAATAATCTCATGACGTAAATTGTATACGAGAAATTGGGATGATTGGGGGTTTTGGTAGTCACGGTCAGATTTGAACTGACGACTTCCAGCATGTCATGCTGGCACTCTAACCAACTGAGTTACGCGACTATTAAATTGAAAATTGACAATAGATAATTGACAACGGAGGAATTATACTAGAAACAAGTTTTGATAATATCTTGAATATTACTAGCTGCTGCATACGGATCATCCGCATTTTTAATCGGACGACCGACCACAATATAATCTGAGCCTGATTTAAATGCCGTGGCCACATCCACCACACGTTTTTGGTCATCGTCATTAGCCACTGGACGAATACCTGGCGTTACTGCAATCAGCTTATTATCAACGTATTCACGCAAGAATGGTACTTCTAAGCCCGAAGACACTACACCGTCACAACCCGCTTCAAAAGCGCGTTTAGCGCGGGAAATGACCAAGTCTTGTACATCGCAATCAAAACCTAGATCATCAAGATCACCACGATCTAAACTGGTTAATGCAGTTACTGCTAAAATCTTAAGGTCACCTTTATTCTCAACTGCTTTTTCCATTAAGGCCTGGTTGCCATGAATGGTAGCAAAAGTTGCACCGGTTTGGCTCAAACGAGCAATGGTTCTGCCAACCGTTTCTGGCACATCAAAAAACTTTAAATCAACAAAGACTTTCTTGTCTTTAGCAATCAACCAATCCATCAGTTGAAAGTACTGACCAGTCATTAGTAATTCCATGCCAATTTTGTAAAAATTTACACTGTCATCTAACTGGTTTACCAGGTCTTTCGCCTGATCAACTTCTGGCACATCGAGTGCAAAAATCAGTCTGTCTTCAATCTTAATGTCTTTCATGTTTGTCCTTATTTAAAAAATACTCGCACCTGAATAGCCATTGTCATTCGCTTTTCTAATCCAGTATTTTGACTTGGTAATGTCTTTCTCACCAGCCTTACCAAGTGCATAAAAAATGCCCAAATTATACTGTGCTTTAGGGTGTTCTTGATTGGCAGATTTTTGATACCATTTAAAAGCTAATTTTAGGTCTTTATCAATCCCCAAACCCAGCTCAAGCATTAGTGCATATTCGTACTGATATTTAGCATCGCCACTTTTTGCAAGCTCGGACACCTCGTCAAACGTTTTTTCTATTTTCACTATCTAGGTGATACCTCTACCCCTACTTTGATTGTATCTGCATAAGGTTTATTTTTGGTTGTATAGGTAAAGGTGCGGCCATCGTATTCATATTCAACACGGTAATGACTTAAGCGCTTATTAGAGCTTGTTCTATATTTTGTTTCGCAGATTTCTTTAGTAACCACTCTGCCTGTTTTTGCTTGCGCCAATTCATCATCATGTGCGAGTGAAGCGCCTAACAAAGTGCCTGCTACAGTCACAGCATCTTTGCCACTCCCCTTACCAAATTGATTGCCAATTAAGCCACCGAAAATACCACCAATAATTTCATTAGTAGCAGAACCATCGCCATTGCCTTGGTAAAACTCTTTAATATAACAGTCTTGATAAGGCTCACGTATTGTGTGATCACGATACACTTTATCAACTGAAACTACTGTTGCAGTATCGGTATAACTGCCAGCAAAAGAGATTGATGTTGCTAGAAACAATGGTAGAAAAATTAAACTTTGTTTTTTCATCTTAATACTCCGTCTTTTTATAAATTAATGTAGTATATATTCTACGCCTATCTATCAATTTATTACATGAATTCAACCACACTTTATTATATTTTTGATCCTATGTGCTCTTGGTGTTGGGGTTTTAATACTGTCTGGGAAAAGGTTAAAGCCTCACTGCCAAACTCCATTAATATTCAATATGTTCTTGGTGGTTTGGCACCAGATAGCGACGAGCCAATGAATAATGAGATGCGCGACTATATTGTAAAAAACTGGCAAAAAATCGAAATGACCATTCCAGGCACTAAATTTAACTATGATTTTTGGGAAAATTGCCAACCTAAGCGCTCTACCTACCCTGCTTGTCGTGCAGTGATCGCTGTTAGAGAGCAAAAGCCTAAATTACAGGCGAAAATGACTCAATTAATTCAAAAAGCATACTATTTAGAGGCTCAAAATCCATCAGAAGATGACACATTGATTGCACTAGCAAGCACCCTAGATATTGATATTAAAAATTTTGGAAAAAACCTAAATGACACTCAAACACAAGCACTATTACTTAACGATATCGCTTTGTCGAAAAAATTAGGCGTTAACAGTTTTCCGTCTTTAGTTTTGCAAACAAACAATAAACTCAAACTAATTAAAATTAACTACAACAATCCTGATTTGATTCTCAATCAAATCATTACTTGAATTTCGAGCCTTATCAGTCGATAATACCCCTCTTGCCTTCGTAGCTCAGCTGGATAGAGCAGCCGCCTCCTAAGCGGCAGGTCAGACGTTCGAATCGCCTCGAGGGCACCATCTATTAGGGTGCTGGATTAAAAAATCGCAAATGAATGGCTTCAATAGCCTTTTCAATATCACCACTCCATTCAAAATTTATTGCGTCAATATTCTCTTTCAATTGACTCATACTAGTAGCACCAACGATAGTGCTGGCACAAAACCAACGTGAATAAGTAAATGCTAACGATAGTGTTGCTGGAGATATTTGCAACTCTTGAGCCAATTCAGCATAAGCTCGAATAGCTGGTTCAACTGCCGGTTTTTCATAACGCTGTGCAAAGCCGTCAAAATCATTTACTCGCCCTTGTACTTGTGGATCATTAATATATTTTGCACTTAGATGGCCAAATGCCATTGGAGAGTAAGCAAGTAACGGTACATTTTCACGATAACCCATTTCCCTCAAAGAAGAGTCGTAAGTGCGATTGATCAAATTGTAAGCATTTTGCATACTCACCACGCGTGGCAAACTATCTCGATCAGATGCATTTAAAAATTGCATTAAACCCCAAGGCCATTCATTCGATAAGCCAATATTTCTAATTTTCCCTTCTTTGATTAATCCAGACAAAGCCTCTAAAGTTTCAATAAATGAAGTGTATTCGCGCTCTTGTTCTGGATCAAATAGATATTGACCAAACATCGGAGTGTTTCGCTCTGGCCAATGTAGCTGATACAAATCAATATAATCTGTTTTTAAGCGCTTTAAAGAACCTTCTAAAGCAGCTGTAAGATTGTTTTTATTAAATACGTGATTACCATTACGAACCCATGGCATGCCTCGGGCACTACCCGCTGCTTTAGTGGCCAAAATAATCTTATCTCTAGATTGATTTTCAATCCAATTTCCTACTATGTTTTCTGTGGAATAAGCCGTATTTTCACGAGGAGGAACTGGATACATCTCGGCAGTATCAATGAAATTTATACCTTGAGAAAATACATAATCAAGCTGATCATGCGCCTGAATCTGAGTGTTTTGCTGACCAAAAGTCATGGTACCTAAGCAAATATTGGACACTTTTAAATCACTATCTCCCAGTTGATTGTATTGAATAGCCATAGAACAATAATGCAAAAAAAATAAAACATATTAACATGACAAGTCGACTTTTCAACTGTAATTGTCGTACAATAAAACTTGTATCTTATTACTAGCGAGAGGCTTATGAAAAATCAATTGGATCAAAAAGCATTGGCATTATCTTTTGGTATTATTTGGTCAACAGGAATTTTAGCTGTGTCATTAATAGCATTAAGTTCAAATGGCTATTTACACAATATTGTTGAATTCCTTATGAGTATTTACCTAGGCTATTCGCTTGATTTTTTTGGCATAATTATTGGCATGATCTGGGGATTTTTTGATGCGGCAATCGGTGGTTTGGTATTCGCATGGCTGTACAACAAACTAAGGAAATAACCGACTAGCTAGGTATAATCGACTGCATATTAATACTTGGGTCAAGCCTATGTCTGGCAATTCTTTCGGAAAATTATTTACAGTTACCACTGCAGGTGAGTCTCACGGCGAGGCACTCGTTGGTATTGTTGACGGCTGCCCTCCTGGAATGGAACTCAGCGAAGTTGATTTACAAGGTGATCTAGACCTTAGAAAACCTGGTACTTCACGCCACACCACACAGCGTCGTGAAGAAGACTTAGTCAAGATTTTATCGGGTACTTTTGAAGGCAAAACCACCGGTATGCCGATTGCTCTAATTATCCAAAATACTGATCAACGTTCAAAAGACTACGGCAATATTGCCAATACTTTCCGCCCTGGTCATGCCGATTACACTTATGATCAAAAATACGGCTTTAGAGATTATCGCGGTGGTGGCAGATCTAGTGCTCGTGAAACAGCGATGCGTGTTGCTTGTGGTGGTATTGCTAAAAAATACTTGAAAGAAAGCTTAGGTATTGAGATTAAAGGTTATTTATCACAACTTGGCCCCATCACCTTTGATAA
>JABGOT010000139.1 GCA_018648985.1 Candidatus Ruthturnera sp. | reverse complement strand
GATTGAATGTGGGGTGTTACTCTATCCCACTTCATGTCGCCACGCCATTCGCTATCAAGCTGAAGGTCATCGATTTGATAGGGGCCTTTGCGCCAAGGCATGAGTTGTTTGAGCGAAGATTCTAATTGCGCTTTGTTAATATTTTTTGAATTGATTTTTAGATAAGGTGTGGAATATTGAGTCTCTCCTTGTGGCTGAGTTTTAATGGACTCAATGGCTGATTCCCACCTAGGGATATTACCATTATTGGCTGAGAATGCCTGCTCTGATAGATCTATTAATTGACCACATAAGGGTGATAATTTTGATTTAGAACATTGTTTTAAAAAATCGTCAAGCATAAACATTTACAGTAAAAAAATAACTCGTTATAATAACCAAAGATAAATTAATTTTAACCTTTTTGGAGATATAAATAATGATGAAAAGTACCTTGAGTTTTGTAGCGGCATTTGCTTTAGCAACTAGTGTAATGGCGGGTGGTGATGACCGTGATATGGGTCCAGTTGAGTCGTTTGATGAAATGGCACCAGTCGCTGATCAAACTGTTGTGGGTAATCAAGATCCGCAAGAGTTGGTATTAGGCACAACACCTTCAGGTGCTGTTGTAACTAAAGCGGCTCATGTTGCTTGTAAAGATAGACTGGGCTTGTCTGATGACAACATTGCTCGATTTGTAGATGCATTAAGCAGCAACTCTGTTTACAATACTGGCCCGATTGACGCAATGGGTACATTATTCTCGCCAAACAGATGGGCAGATTACTACACTTGTGTTGAAGAGTTTTAAGCAAGCTAAGTATTTAGATTAATAAAAAAGCCCGCTATTGCGGGCTTTTTTATTGTCGATTGAATCTTGTTGTTGGTCTTGTTATTAGATTTCAAGTAATGAGTTTTCTTTTTCGCTAAGTTTTTCATCAACTGACTTTACATGATTGTCAGTAATTTTTTGAATATTGTCCTCTGCTTTGCGTGCATCGTCTTCTGAGACTTCTTTTTCCTTTAATAATTCTTTAAAATCAGAATTAGCATCACGTCGGATATTGCGAATGGCGACTTTGGCGTGTTCAGCTTCGTCTTTAACCACACGTACTAATTCACGACGACGTTCTTCTGTGAGTGGTGGTAGTGGAATACGCATAACTTGCCCAACAGTTTGTGGGTTAAGACCTAAGTCAGATGTCATGATGGCTTTTTCAACAACAGCCACCATGTCTTTTTCCCATGGCGATACTTTAAGTGTGCGTGAATCTTCTGCACTGATGTTGGCCACTTGTGAGATTGGCACCATTGAGCCGTAATAATCTACCTGAATTTGCTCAAGCAAAGAGGGGTGCGCACGACCCGCCCTGATTTTACTAAAAGCATTTTCTAATGATGCGATGGTTTTATTCATGCGATCATTAGCATCTTGTTGTATTTCGTTTAGCATAGTTAGTTCCTTACAATTGTTCCTAGAGGGTTGCCTTTTAAGATATTGGATAATGTGTTGGTATCTTCAAGCATGCTAAAGACACAAATTTCAAGATTATGCTCACGACACATGGCGAATGCCGAGGTGTCCATAATTTGCAGATTTTTTTCAATGGCTTCATCAAAGCTTAATGTGTCGTAGCGTGTAGCGCTTGGATCTTTCATTGGATCGGCTGTATAAACACCATCTACTTTGGTGGCTTTAAAGACAGCCTGTGCGCCAATTTCAATTGCTCTAAGCGTTGCGCCTGTATCGGTAGTAAAGCAAGGTGCGCCTGTACCTGCTGAAAAAATAACCACAGTACCTTCGCTTAATGCCTTTTTAGCTTTGTTGTGATCCATGGGTTCACAAACGCCACCACCAATTGGGAAGCCAGACATAACCAGCACGTCAACATCATTTTTACGACAAGAATCTGAAATGGCTAAGGCGTTCATCACAGTAGCCAGCATACCCATGTGATCGCCTGTTACTCGGTTCATGCCTGATTCAGCTAGTGCTGCGCCGCGGAAAATATTACCGCCGCCAACAACAATACCCACTTCAACACCTTGGTCTTTAACGGATTTAATAATACCCACAACTTTTTCTAGTGTTACTGGGTCAACCGTGTTTTCAGAGCTGGCCAAGGCTTCACCACTGAGTTTTAATAAGATGCGTTTGTATTTGCTCATGGGTTGTTTTAAATATTAAATAAAAGTCATATAGAATAAATGGATTTTACCTATCTTGCTCGTTATAATGAACCCTTTGTCCGACATAATTTAGGCTTTTATGGATCAGATTAGCATTCGTGGCGCTCGCGTTCACAATTTAAAAAATATTGATATCAACATCCCAAGAAACAAGCTAGTTGTGATTACTGGTTTGTCTGGTTCGGGCAAGTCATCACTAGCTTTTGATACAATTTATGCTGAAGGGCAGCGTCGTTATGTAGAGTCTTTGTCGGCCTATGCGCGTCAATTTTTATCCTTGATGGAAAAGCCTGATGTGGATCATATTGAAGGATTGTCTCCTGCTATTTCTATTGAACAAAAAGCCACCTCTCATAATCCGCGTTCAACTGTTGGTACCATTACTGAAATTTATGATTATTTAAGGTTGTTGTTTGCGCGTGCTGGACTACCGAAGTGCCCAGAGCACAAAATTGATTTAGTTTCTCAAACTATCTCACAGATGGTAGACAGTATTATGCTACTACCTGAAGGTGAAAAGATTATGCTACTTGCACCTGTGGTGCAAAATCGTAAAGGTAGCCATACAAAAATGCTAGATGAGCTATCTCATCAGGGTTTTTTACGTGCGCGTGTTGATGGGGAAATTATTTACTTAGATGACATGACCGAGCTTGATGGTAAAACACATCACACCATTGAAATCGTGGTTGATCGTCTTAAGGTTAGAAAAGATATTACAGCTCGTTTATCTGAATCTTTAGAAACGGCGCTTAATTTGAGTGCGGGTTTGGTGCGTGTTGTATCAATGGATGAAGACTCAATACAAGATGAGCTGGTATTTTCGGCCAAGTTTTCTTGTGTTGAATGCGGCTATTCATTGGAAGAATTAGAACCAAGATTATTCTCATTTAATAACCCAGTAGGTGCTTGCCAAAGTTGTGATGGATTAGGCGTTAAAGATGTTTTTGATGAAAGTAAGGTTGTGGCTAATCCAGAACTTAGCTTAGCTGATGGTGCAATTTATGGCTGGGGCAGATCGAATGCTTATTTTTATCAAATCTTAATGCTGGTAGGGCAATATTACAATTTTAGTATTGATACTCCGTATGAGTTATTGAGCGATGAGCATAAGCACGTTGTTTTGTATGGCAGTGGTGATGATGAAATTGATTTTTCAAGAATTAAAGGACGTAAAGGTTGGTCAAATAAAGCCAAGCCATTTGATGGTGTTATTCCAAGAATGATGCGACGCTATGAAGAAAGCGAAATTCGATCTGTACGTGAAGAATTATCACGCTATGTGGTAACAAAAAACTGTGGTAGCTGTGAAGGCGAGAGGCTTAATGAGTCAGCCAGAAATGTCTTTATTGGTGATCACAATTTATCTAAACTCTCTAAGCTTTCAATTGCCAATATTCATCAATTTTTTAAAGGTTTAAAGCTTGAAGGTGCGCGTGGAGAGATTGCAGACAAGGTTTTGAAGGAAATTATCCAGCGTTTGGAATTCTTAATTAATGTAGGTTTAGAATATTTAAGTTTAGAGCGTCGCTCTAGTACTTTATCTGGTGGTGAGTCACAACGTATTCGCCTGGCTAGTCAAATAGGTGCAGGCTTAATGGGTGTTTTGTATGTGCTGGATGAGCCGTCAATTGGACTGCATCAACGAGATAATGAAAAATTATTAAGTACACTGACTTATTTGCGAGATATTGGCAATACGGTGATTGTGGTTGAGCATGATGAAGATGCAATTAGGCAGGCAGATTACGTGATTGACATTGGCCCAGGTGCAGGTATCCATGGTGGTGAGATTATCGCTTGTGGCACGCCTCAAGAAGTTGCTGACAATCCTAAGTCACTTACGGGTGATTATATTAGTGGTCGTCAAAGTATTGCGGTTCCGAATGAGCGAAAAACTTCACAAAATTGGTTAAAAATTAAGGGCGCTTCAGGTAACAACCTTGACCAAGTTGATTTATCAATTCCAGTCGGAGTACTTACCTGTATCACTGGTGTGTCGGGATCTGGTAAATCTACATTGATTAATGACACTTTGTATTCTTTGGCTGCTAGAGAGCTTAATCGTGCACAAACAACACCTGCACCCCATACTTCTGTCGAGGGTATTGAGTATTTTGATAAGGTCGTTAATATTGATCAAAGCCCGATTGGCCGTACACCACGCTCAAACCCAGCTACTTACACAGGGGTATTTTCATTGGTTCGTGATTTATTTTCACAAACTTTAGAGGCGCGATCACGTGGCTATAAAGCTGGTCGCTTTAGTTTTAATGTTAAAGGCGGTCGCTGTGAGGCTTGTAAGGGCGATGGCTTAATCAAAGTAGAAATGCATTTCTTGCCAGATATTTATGTGCCTTGTGATGTGTGTAATGGTCATCGATACAACCGTGAAACCTTGGAAATTTTCTACAAAGGAAAAACCATCGCACAAGTTTTAGAGATGACGGTTGAAGATGCGGTGGAATTTTTTGAGCCCATGCCAAAGATTAGGCAAAAATTACAAACACTGATGGATGTTGGTTTGTCGTATATTACTTTAGGGCAGAATGCCACGACTTTATCTGGCGGTGAGGCACAGCGTATCAAATTGGCTAAAGAGTTATCTAAAGCAGATACGGGCCAAACGCTTTATATTTTAGATGAGCCAACAACAGGCTTGCATTTTCATGATATTAAACAACTGTTAGCAGTGATCAATCGCTTGCGTGAGCGTGAAAACACCATTGTGATTATTGAGCACAATTTAGATGTAATCAAAACTGCAGATTGGATTGTGGACTTGGGACCAGAAGG
>JABGOT010000084.1:1469-34479 GCA_018648985.1 Candidatus Ruthturnera sp. | reverse complement strand
CCAATAATATAAGTAGGGTCAAGTTTGGCAATATTAAGTATGTGAGTAATCAGACTGGTAACCGTGGTTTTTCCATGAGTGCCAGCTACTGCAATACCAAACCGAAAGCGCATAATATCAGCCAACATCTCAGCCCTAGGAACGGTAGGAATATTAAGCTCATGTGCTTTTATTAGCTCTGGGTTGGTTTGGTCAATTGCGCTCGAAACTACCACAGTTTGTGCATTAACAACATGATCAGCATGGTGACCTTTGTTGACTTTACAACCTAGTTTTTGTAACCTTTTAGTGACTAAATTAGAGCTGATGTCTGAGCCAGAAATTTGATAACCAAGGTTATGTAATACCTCGGCAATGCCACTCATTCCAGAGCCACCAATACCAATAAAATGAATATTTTGAATTCTAGAATTAGAGGCAGAACGGAAGTTGTTCACGCTTTTGAAACGGTGATAATACTAAAGACCTGAATGCCTTCACCCCTACCAAATGCAGTTAAACCTTCACCAGTTGTAGCGGTGATGCCAACATTAGCAATGTTAGTGTTCATTAAATGAGCAATATTGGATTTAAGCACTTCTATTTTTGGTGAAATTTTTGGCACCAAGCATTCGATTGAAATGGCAATATGCTCGATATGCCAGCCATTAAGATCATTTAGCGCTAACTTTAAGTATTCGGCACTATCGATAATTCCTTGTTGGCAGAGCGCATCAGCTTTAACACCGAGAATATTTTGTCCGGTGATTGAAGAAATAGCGTTAGTGAGAGAGTGTAGAATAACGTCAGCATCACTATTGCCACGTAGGCCTTGAGGATGGTCAAATTCAACGCCACCCAAAATAAGCGGCTTGCCATTGACACTGTCAAATGCATGAGAATCTTGCCCAAGTCCGGTTTTAATGTTCATTTAATTATTTGATTCTAAATAAAAGTTAGCCAAATCTAAATCTTCTGCTGTGGTGATTTTTAGGTTGCTTTTACTACCCTCAATCAATATAGACTCAAGTCCTAAAGCTTCAATGCTGCTAGCCTCATCAGTAATATTTAAACCATTTTTTATAATGTTATCCAGGGCTTTTGATAATACACCAAATCGATACATTTGGGGTGTTTGTGCTTGCCAAAGATTAGACCTGTCTAAGGTAGATTTAACTTGGATATTGTTTGCTTTTTTAATAGTGTCAACTACTCGAGTGGCTAGTAATCCGCCGGTTGGGTGATCTTTAAGTTGGTTGATTAAGTTGACTACATCAGTAGTTTTTACACAAGGCCTTGCTGCATCGTGAACTAACACCCAATCATTGTCTTTAGCAAAAGTTTTTAGAGAGTTTAAAGCCGATATTACCGAATGAAAGCGCTCTTTTCCGCCAGTCGCTGTCGCGAGTAATTTTGAATGATTGAAAAATTCTGATTGCTTGAAGTGAGTATCATTTTTGGCAATGGCGATAATACAACCCTTGATTTGATCAATACTCAGTAGAGATTTTAAGGTTTGGTCGAGTACACTCAAGCCATTGTTTAGCTTTAAATATTGCTTAGGGGTATCACCTCCAATACGTGAGCCAATACCACTAGCAGGTACAATCAGAAAGTGCTGGTCAGTCGACATGAAAAGACAAATAATAAAAAGATGGGTTTATTATACCCAAGGTATAGTCAAGGGTTTTGTAGCGTAATCTGGTGGTAAGTCTCACCATCTTTTATTAGCCCAAATCGATAGCGTGCTTGTGATTCTAAAATTTCCATATTAGAGGCTGTTTCTGCTTTTAGATCGGTTTTTTTTATGGTGTTTTGTTTTTTCAATGCTTGATTGACCTGTGTGTGCTGGTCAATAACAGCTTGCTTACTGGCTAAAGAAGTTGGAAATTGATTAATGAAAAAATTTTGACGTATCAAAGTAGCTAAAACCACGAGTAGAATAATAGTAATCCAATATTGATAAAAAAAGCCAAATAGATTATTTGGCTTTTTTGTAGCGCTCTTGTTAGAGCGTCTCGTTGTTTGTTTTTTCAACTTTTAAATCACTTAAGGTTTAGCCGTCAGCAAGTATTCCATCTTTTTTATCTTGAACAGCCATCAAAATACTACCACCAACAATGTAAATCATTGATGCAATAACACCAAATGCCGCAATATACTGCGCAGTGCCAGAAATAATTTCCATGTAAGAAAGTATAATTAAAGCCAGTGGCGCAACCAAAGTAACAACCAGTGTGCTTAATAGTAAGATATGGCCTTTTTTGGCGCTATTATCAACTGTTGAACTCATCTTTATCTCCCCTTTGTATTAAATAATAATTGCATTATAGCACAGCTTTTTATAAAGCCAAATTGATACACGTCAATTTTTTATTAGCCGTGTATCAGAGTGTTTATCATGCCAAGCAAGATTGTCTTTGTTAAACAACTGGTAAATAAACCCAAGCCCAACTACTGAAAATGATATTATGGCCAATACAAATCTAATAAAAGCCTGTTTGTGCGTGATATTTTTACCACTGTTTTGCTCTATTTGAAACTTCCAAGTTTTCATACCTAGTGTCTGCCTACCCTTAACCCAAGACCAAGTAAAATAGAAATAAACAGTGGTTAAATAAACACCAAATATAAGTAAATCAGTCTGTGCTTGTTTGTCAAAAAATGCAATTAATATTGCGCCGACAATAAAAAATGCCAGTGAGAAGGCTAAAAAAATATCATAAGAAATTGCCCCTAAACGACGCAACAAAGACACGTTAGATTTCATTAATTTTTCCTAGTAGTAGGTTTGGATTAACAACCGTTTGATTGAGGTAAACCCCCCAATGCAAGTGTGGACCCGTCGCACGACCAGTTTGCCCAATAGTGCCGATTGAATCACCTTGTTTAACAAATTGACCTTGTTTAACTAAATAGTTATTCATGTGAATATATACGCTGATTAAGCCCTGTCCATGATCTAAAAAGACAGCATTACCATTAAAGAAAAATTTACCCACTAAAATCACCTTTCCATCCGCAGGCGCCTTAATAGGCGTGCCTATATCACCTGCGTAGTCCAACCCAGTGTGTGGCCGGCGTGCCTCACCATTGTAAAAACGCTTAAGCCCAAAAGGGCTGGTAGTTACACCATTAACAGGGCGTATAAATAACCCGCTAGATAAGTTTTTATCAGAAAATATCTTTCTGGCACTCGACAAAATAGGGCGCTCTTTTTTGATGCGATCCATATGCGTCAAGTTGGGATTTACGTATTTTTTATTTTTGCCTTTAAGGGTAATGTATTGTTCAGTATAGGTTTGTTTTGTCACTTCAAAATCCAACAATCGAGTGGAAAAATCCTGAACTTTAATGGTTTTTTTTCCTAATTTTTCCATTAGTGGAATACCAACCAATACTTGATAGTGTTGGTCTTTAATGTGCTGTACATATAATGGAACTTTGTTGTAGGATGCCTTTGGGTTGGCATGATTTGATTCAAAATCAATCACCGCAATACCACCTGGTATTGGTGTATTTTTAACCGGAATGTTGGCCAGTACAATAGTGGGTATCAATAAAAGCAGTAAACTAAATTTTTTCAATTTTTTTAACCTGGGAATAAACTTTACCATCACTCAATCGTGTGGTCATTGCTTCGCCTATTTTAACGTCAGCAGTTGAGTGTAGTACTTGATTATCTTGAGTGGTCGAAATACTATAACCTCGCGATAGAGTGTTGAGTGGCGATAGATGATCAAGCCCCAATATATGTTGAGCGAGTTTATTTTTTTGCCAATCTAGTGTTGTGTTGATGGATTTTTCTAATCTTTCATGTAAGCCATTTAATGTATTTTTTTGCTGGACAACAAGTCGTTTAATACTTTGCTGTAGTTGCGTTTTGGCCAAATAATTTAGCTGTTGATTGTGGCTAATTTTAGCGCTGGGTGAGTGTTGCTTTAATTGCTCAAATAAAGTTGATAATTTTGATTGGTTTAAACGCAGCTTAGTTTTAACTTGATAATTAAGATGCGCATTTAAACCATCAAGCTTTTGTGAGAGTAAATTTAATTGTCTATCTGGGCTAGGCAATCTTGTACTTAGTTGATTGAGTATTGATTGATGCTGATTGAGTGTTTGTTGGCTTAATTGTGATAGGTTGCTATAAAGCTTAACCACTTTAGATAACAACTCTAATCGGTCTGGCGTTACTAGCATGGCAGCAGCACTAGGTGTTGGTGCACGCACATCGGCAACAAAGTCAGCGATAGTGGTATCAGTCTCATGACCAATAGCGCTGATAATTGGCGTTTTAGCGTCGAATATTGCTCTAGCTAGCACTTCTTCGTTAAAAGCCCATAAATCCTCTAAAGAGCCACCACCTCTCGCTACAATTAACACATCGCATCGATTTGACTGATCAGCAGCTTCAATAGCTTGAGTGAGTTTTTCTGCTGAGCCTTCACCCTGCACAACGGAATCAAATAATAAAATTTCAGCAAAGGGATAGCGCTTGTTGAGTACTTTAATAATATCGCGAATTACCGCGCCATTTGATGAAGAAATAACACCAATAGTGTCAACCTTAACTGGGAGTGGTTTTTTATGGATAGCGTCAAATAAACCCTCGTCTTTTAGTTTGTTTTTTAACTGTTCAAAGGCCAGTTGCAAGTTGCCAACACCAACGGGTTCTATATGCTGAATAATCAGCTGAAAATCACCACGTGCTTCGTACACAGTGGGTGCAGCACGCACTAGTATTTCTAGTCCATTTTCAGGGTTGAATTTAATATTACGTTGGTTGAGACGAAATAGGGCGCAGCGAATCTGCCCGCGATTATCCTTAAGTGAAAAATACCAATGCCCAGAGGCTGGGCGAGATAAATTAGAAATCTCACCTTGTAACCAGCAAGTGGGAATATTGTTTTCAATGGTTTTATTACACAGTGACAAAAAATCAGAGACTGTGTAGATTTCATCAATGTTAAACATATTAATTCTGCTTTAATAGTGCAAACACCGCACCCGTGCCGCCGTCTTTATCAGGGCAAGAGTTAAAGGCCAACACTTGCGGGTGCTGACTCAAAAAACTCACCACTTGGGTTTTTAAAATACTCATACCGTTTTCAGAGTGATAACCTTTGCCGTGAATGATTTGAATAAAAGGCTCAAACTGATGATGATGCATAAAAGCTGATAATGACTCACAAGCTTCAACAACAGTTTGACCGTGTAAATCTAAAACAGGTATAACATCAAGATTGCCTTGTTTCATTTTTTTTATAACTTTGATTGAAACCCCGCTTTGTGAATAACCAACAACCTCAGAGCCTTCAAGATTGGCATCAACGATATAACTGTATGCAGTAAATGCTGGTTTTTTTAAGGCATTATTTTTACGAGCGCCATCTTTATCTGTTGGTGCATTAGCGTCAACTGTTGATCTAAATAGCTGTTTGTCTTCGTCGTTAATTTGTTTCATACAAGCGTAAAAAAGCCCTCAAAAGAGGGCTTCATTATAGCAATGTAAACGTTTTAGTTTATAGTGCTTTAATCTGTGCGTTAAGGCGAGATTTTTTTCTAGCTGCTTGATTCTTATTCATTAAGCCTTTGCTTACTGATTGATCAATCATCTTTTGCATTGCAGCAAAACCACCTTGAGCCTCTTCTTTATTGCCAGCGTCTAATGCGTAAGCTACTTTCTTGACGAAAGTGCGAACTTTAGCGCGAATTTGTGAATTGTGTTTGTTGCGTTTAACTGCTTGTCTTGCGCGTTTTTTAGAACCTGCTGAATTAGCCATCGTATTTAAAAAGTTGAAATTAGTAAAACGCGTAATTATAAAGTCTTAAGCGTTAAAAGTCCATAGTGTTTACTAATTTAAGTGTCTTTTTCTTATTCAATAACAATTGCCAAGTTCGACCCCCTTGTGACTTCCACAAAGAAACTGCTCGAATGCCTGCTAGCAGTAGCGCTCTAATGTGATTAGCTGTGTGCTGATTAGACAAATAAACTTGCTCGCCACTGACCATGATTCTTGGATTGAGCTCGCCTAAAGTTGTTTTATAAAGCTCAGCTAAGCGTGCTAATGAATTTGAATGTCCAATTTCAAAAAAATCTTGTTTTTTGATTAGATCAATCTCACCAGATATTTGCGATAATAATGCTGGATCTTTCATTAGTTTTTTTTCAAGATTAATCAGTGCTAAAGAATAAAAAATCACATTCTGCATCGATTTACTCTTTTTTCCAAAAGCTTTGGTTAATGCACCCAGGCCGATAGAAAGCTCTTTGGGTGATGAAAATACTTCATCAACTTTGGTGCTGTTACTTATAATACTTTTCAAGCTAACCTCATTGCTTTTAGAATCACAAGTGCCAGTAGAGGCAAGCTGCTCAACCAAAGTTGTGGTTTGTAGTAGAGAGGCAAGTGCCAGTGTTTGTTGTTTTAATTTACTCATCTTTACTCATTGCCTCTGCTTTCAATAATCCCGCCACCTAGGCAAATATCATCATCATAAAAAACAATCGATTGCCCTGGGGTAATGGCGCGTTGTGGCTGGTCAAACGTTACTTTTAACTGCCCATTTTCAGCCGAACTAACAAGACAAGATTGTGACTGTTGACGGTACCGTATTTTGGCCGTGCATGCCAATGGTAATATTGGGGGATTTTCAATCCAGTGCGGATTTGATGCGTTTAAATTGTTATGATACAACAGCGTGTGATCGCCTTGTACAACTACTAATTCATTGCTCTCAATGCGTTTATCAGCCACAAACCAAGGCTCTCCTGAAGTGCTAAATCCACCGCCAATTTCCAAGCCTTTGCGTTGGCCTATGGTATAAAACGCTAAGCCTTCATGATGCTTAATAAACTGACCATCTTGATCAACAATATCACCTTGCTGCTTAGGCAAGTAGGTTTGTAAGAATTCTGAAAAATTACGCTCACCAATAAAACAAATACCGGTGGAGTCTTTTTTATCTGCCGTGACAAAACCATTTTGAGTGGCGATTCGTCTTACCTCATCTTTATTGATTTCACCGAGTGGAAATAAACTTTTCGAGAGTTGGTATTGGTTAAGCAAGTGTAAAAAATAACTTTGATCTTTGTTATTATCAAGCCCAGTTTGTAATTGGTAAACGCCACCGTCTTCATGGATTCTTGCATAATGACCTGTGGCAATTTTGTCTGCGCCTAAGGATAGAGCGTGTTCTAAAAAAACCTTAAATTTAATTTTTTGATTGCACAAAACATCAGGGTTAGGCGTTCGACCTTTTTTATGCTCTTTTAGGAAATGATCAAACACATCATCCCAATAGTCAGCTGAAAAATTAATAGTGTGAAGTTTGACACCCAGCTTATCAGCTACTTTTTGTGCATCAGATAAATCTTTCTCTGCAGTGCAAACACCGTCAGTATCGTCTTCTTCCCAGTTTTTCATAAACAAGGCTTCGACTTCATAACCTTGTTCTAAAAGCAATAGGGTGGCAACAGAGGAGTCGACACCACCCGAAAGGCCAACAATAATTTTTGTATCTTTATTAGGATTCAAATTGCTCATAAGCCAAAACAATGCACTGTACTAATTTGTGTCGAACTACATCTTTTGACTCAAAATGACAAAATGAGATTTGATCCTCGTCTGTTAGTACTTTCATAGTATGGAGCAATCCAGATTGACTTGGTCGCGCTAAGTCAATCTGGGTGATGTCACCGGTAATCACCATTTTTGAGCCGAATCCCATACGTGTTAAAAACATTTTCATTTGTTCGATGGTGGTATTTTGCGCCTCATCTAAAATGATAAAAGATTCATTCAATGTTCGACCACGCATAAAAGCTAGTGGCGCCACTTCAATTACATTTTTATCCAGTAGTTTGGTTACCTTGTCAAAGCCAAGCATCTCGTACAACGCATCGTAAATAGGGCGTAAGTAAGGGTTAACTTTCTCAGTTAAATCACCCGGTAAAAAACCTAATTTTTCACCCGCTTCAACTGCAGGCCTTACCAATACAATGCGGCGTACATCAGAGCGCTCTAAAGCTTCTACGGCACGTGCAACTGCAAGATAGGTTTTACCAGTACCTGCAGGCCCAATGCCGAAAGTACAGTCTTTGTTAGTAATAGCTTTAACGTAGTGCTGTTGATTGGCACTACGTACGTGAATTATTTTTCGTCGTGTTTTAATATTAACAGTTTGACTTGGCAAGTCATTGTGCGTTCGCGCCTTAATACACATCTCTAAATCATGAAGGCCAATAGTTTGCTTGCTTGACAACGCCAGTAAATCTTCTAATACTTTTGCAGCTAGCGCTGCACTATTACCAGTAATACTAAAGTCAGCCCCTTTATTATTAATGACAACATCAAGACTTTTAGCAATAACTTCTAAATGCTTATCTAGTGAGCCACAAATATTGGCTAATTGTTCTAGGTTTTGAACATCCAGTGTTATCTTCATGGTGTTATTTTATCATCTGCTCTGATTGGGTAAAAATTGAATTTTTGCTAATCACCCCACTTATTCAAGTGTTTTATATATAATTTATAACGATTTTTTCTAATCACCCCTAGTTTATGCAAAGGCCTCACTTAAAGGAAAAACACATGTTTAATAAAATAAAAACAACCATTTTAGCGCTTATTGCAATAACAAGCTTTAACTCAGCTTCTGCAATGGAGCATAATCACTCTATGAGTCATCAACCTACAGGTGTGGTGATACACGATCCGTGGGTTAGGTCTGCACCACCTAATGCTCCGATGTTAGGTCTATTTATGCAAATTAGCAACAATACTAATGCCACGGTTAAATTACTGTCTGCGTATGCAAAAGGCTACCAGCGCGTGGAGTTACACAGAACCACTAACCAAGATGGCCTAATGAAAATGACCAAACAAGAGTTTATGCCAATTAATGCTAATGGTGGTTTGAGCTTAAAGCCTGGAAGTTGGCATATTATGTTGATTGGACCAAATACAGTACCTAAAGAGGGTGAGGTAGTAATGATCACCCTAAAGTTTGATAATGGAACGACACAGATGGTTCATGCTGTTGTGAGAAAGGGTAAAATAATGATAGATCACAATCATCATGCGCATTAATGTCTAAAACCACTTTATTAATCACTGTTGCCTTTATTGTTTCAATAGGGGTTTCGGTGTTTTCTATCAATACTGATACTAATTATCAATCCTTAAAGAAAGAACTTAAGGTTTCTCACGTTCTGCATAATACAGATAGAAAATTACCTATTTTTTCATTAATTGATCACAATGAAAGCCCATACAATAACGCCCGTTTAAAAGACAAATGGACGCTAGTGACCTTTATTTACACACATTGCCCCGATGTATGCCCAACCATTCTAATGGATATGGTATCACTAAAAACGATATTAAAGGATAGTAGCTTACAGACTACACCTGAATTTGTTGCTATTACTTTTGACCCTAAAAGGGACACACCTAAGGTGCTTAAAACTTACATGACCTATTTTGATAAAGACTTTATGGGTGTTTCTGGTGATCAAGGTCAAATCGATCGATTGATTAAGCCATTTGGTACTTACTATGAGCGTTCAATTGAAATTGACGGGAAGACGGTTTTAATTCCTAATGGCCAAGTAATGCCAGACGGCGTAAATAGCTACTCAATCAATCACACTGCCTGGCTTTATTTGTTATCACCAGATGGTCAAATTTTTGCAGGGTTTCCAGCCCCTCACAAACCAAGAGAGATGGCAAAAGATATTAAGCTAATTATTGATAATTATTGAGAGCTCTTTGCATAAGAAAATACTTATTCTGACTATGATTGTTTCGATAGCGTTAATTGTTTTCGGATATTAGTATAAAAATTCTGTACAAGATAAAATACAGTGTCTTATTAAGGCAACAGACTGTCAAATTTCTAAAGCATCCTGCAGGATAGAAATTAGTAAAGAAAAGTTTTTAACATTAAGCGTTCTTCCTGTTGGCATTCCTCAAACTCAGCCTTTTGAGGCGGTTTATAACTAGTCAATCAGCTTCCCTATTAAAGAGTTGCCACGTGCATCGGTTATTTTAACGTTGACAATTTTCCCAATCAAAGACTCATCACCTTTAAAGTGAGTGTTACGCATGTTTTCAGTTTTACCGAATAGGTTGTCATCTTTTCTGGCTTTATTTTCAACCAAAACTTTTTGCACACTACCAATCATTGATTTTGAAATGACCTCGGTAGATTCATCGATGGTCTTTTGTACCAATGACAAACGGTCTTTTTTAATTTGCATATCCACATCATCTGGGTAACTTGCTGCTGGTGTACCAGGGCGTGCAGAATAGATAAAACTAAAGGATTTATCAAAAGTAATGTCATTAATGAGTTTCATGGTGTTGTCAAAGTCTTGATCGGTCTCGCCAGGAAATCCAATAATAAAGTCACTAGAAATTGAAATATCGGGGCGAATCTCACGCAATCGTCTGATTTTTGACTTGTATTCAAGTGCAGTATGGCCGCGCTTCATTAATGTCAAGATCTTGTCAGACCCACTTTGAATTGGTAAGTGTAAGTGTGATACTAACTCAGGTACTTCGGCATACGCCTGGATCAAACTGTCACTAAATTCAACCGGGTGAGAAGTCGTGTAACGAATGCGATCAATGTCCTCAATTTGAGCAACAATATTAATGAGTAGGGCTAGATCGGCACTCTGACCATCATCCATTAAACCTTGGTAGGCGTTAACATTTTGCCCGAGTAGATTTACCTCTCTAACACCTTGATTGGCCAAGATTTGCACTTCGTTAATCACATCATTAAACGGGCGTGAAACCTCTTCACCACGTGTATAAGGCACTACACAAAAAGTGCAGTATTTTGAACAACCTTCCATAATAGAAACAAAAGCAGTGACACTGTTAGTTTCTGGCTCAGGCAAATGGTCAAATTTCTCAATTTCTGGAAAAGAGATATCGATACTCACTTCTTTATCACCCAATGCATCACTGAGCATATTGGGTAATCGGTGCAATGTTTGCGGACCAAAGATCATATCTACATAAGGTGCGCGTTTTAAAATCAACTCACCTTCTTGTGAGGCAACACAGCCACCAACACCAATCACTAAATTAGGATTTTTTTCTTTCAGTTTGCGCCAACGACCCAGCTGATGAAACAGTTTTTCTTGGGCTTTTTCACGAATAGAACAAGTGTTGAGCAAGAGTACATCTGCCTCAAGCGCATCATCGGTCAATTCTAAGCCATGTGAGTGCTTAAGTACGTCACTCATTTTATTAGAGTCGTACTCATTCATCTGACACCCGAAAGTGCGAATGTGTAGTTTAGATAATGGCATTACTTTTGAATGTGTAGCGTTTGTGTTGGGTAGGCAATTTCAGCTTTATGTTTGGCAATAATATCCGCCACATCGAGTAATATTTGCTGCTTCACACGTTGGTACTCGTCTTTACTGGTAGTCTTGGTGAAGGCGTAAACATTAAAATCAAGTGACGAAGCGTTAAAGTAATTGAAATACACGCGTAGAGATTCAGATTGATCAATGTCTTTATGTGCTTTTAATAAAGCCTCTACCTCATCAACAATAGCGGGTATTTGTGCAATATCATCATAACGAATGCCAATCACTTCTTTAATGCGACGATTAGTCATACGAGAAGGTGTTTCAATTGGGATTGAAGCAAAAATAGAATTAGGAATGTAAACTGGGTTTTTAGCAAAGGTTCGAATGCGGGTCATACGCCAGCCGATTTTTTCTACCGTGCCTTCAAACTTGCTAGATCGAATCCAATCACCGGTTGAAAAAGGCTTATCCATTTGGATCATTAATCCACCAAAAATATTACTCAACATATCTTTAGCGGCAAAACCCATCACAATACCACCCACACCACCAAAGGTCAGTAAGCTGGAAATTGAAAAACCTAAGTACTGAGCAATACCTAAGGCAATGGCGATAACAATTAGAATTTTAATTAAACGTGAGAACAATCTTACCGAGTCGTTATCAACGTTTGTTTTTCGCTCAAGCATATAGTTTTCCATGCCTGAAACCATGCGAACAATTCCCCAAGTCACAATAAAAATTGGGGCGATATCAATATATTCAACCACTTTATTAAGTGCTTCAATTTGCCCTTTGAAAGCATCTAATGAGAAGTAAATCCAACCAAACCAAATCAGCACTTTGAGTGGCGCAGAAATGGCTTTAATCAGATGGTCATCCCATTGGATTTTGGTTTTACTCACGTGAGAGATAACTTTTTTAAGAACGGCAGCTAAAATGATATGTGCCATAAAGGCGATACCAAGCAAGATTCCAACAGTTTGAATCGGTGTTAAACTTTGTAAAAATTCATTCATAATCAGTATTTTAGCTGTTATTTCAAGTATTTGAGTGGATTAATTGGCGCTTTAAATTTTTTCATTTCAAAGTAAAAATTATGATTACCGGTTAAGGCGATAATCTGCCCTTTTTTAACTTCATCGCCATTGCCGACGTTAAGGTTTTGATTTTGAGTATATGAGCTATAAAAACCCAGTGGGTGCTTGATGGTAATCATCTTGCCATGGCCTTTTATGTTGTCACCACTATAGGTAACAACACCATCACGAATAGCGCGAACGGCTTGCCCAGGCTTAGTGTTAAAGGTCAGACCCTGGTGTTTTTTAGAGAAGGTTTTTACCACTTTTCCAGTCACTGGAATATCCCAACTTTTTGTCGACACTTCTTTTTTGCTTGTTGTTTTCTTGGATTCTTCAATGACTTCAGACTTACTTTCAAGGCGAGTTTCATCAATATTTTGCTGGTTGATTGATTTTTCAACAATAATGACGGCAGGCTTTGGTGAGGATGAAAGACACCCGCTGAGTGTTATAGATACAAAAGCAAGAGTGAATAATTTAATTAACATACCAAATTCCTAAAATCACAACAACAACCAAAACATAACCCAATCGATCGATATGCTTTTGTAGCCAAACGTCGGCTTGAGTGCCAAATTTTCTTACCAAGAAAGCCACTAAATAATAGCGAGCACCACGTGCCAATAGTGAAATCAAGACAAATGGCAACAGCGCCATATTCATGGTTCCAGCCGTAATCGTGGCCAGTTTGTAAGGTAGTGGACTGAATGCAGCCAAACCAACGAACCAAATATCATATTGATCAAACCACTGTTTTGCAACCTCAATCATCTCTACCTTGATTAAGCCGTATCCAAGTAGGAAATTAAGTAATATTTCCCCTAAAAAATAACCTGCTAAACCACCGAGTACTGAGGTGATTGTACAAACTAATGCGTAATAATAAGCTTTGTTTGGTTGCTTGAGTGACATCGGCGCCAAAATCACATCTGGCGGTGGATAGGGTAGGATTGACGACTCTAAAAAACTAACAATAGAAAGCCAATAAATGGCGTATTTGCTCTGCGCCCAATCCAGTGCTTTTTGATAAAGTCTAGAAAAGATTTGCATGCAGGGTTATTTTTTCTCCAACATTGGAAAACCCAGTGCTTCACGAGAATCATAATACGCTTGCGCGACTTTTTGGCTCATGGCACGTACACGGCGAATAAACCTTGCACGGTCAGTCACGCTAATCGCATGGCGTGCATCAAGTAGGTTGAAAAAATGCGATGCCTTCATTACTTGTTCGTAAGCAGGATAAGGCAGCGACTCTTCTATCAGTTTTTCATTCATGGCTTCTGCTTCATCGAACTGTCTAAATAATACATCAGTATCTGCAATTTCAAAATTGTACTTTGACTGCTCTACTTCATTTTGATGGAATACATCACCGTAACTCACACCTTCTACCCACACTAAGTCAAACACAGAGTCAACACCTTGCAGATACATAGCTAAGCGCTCCAATCCATAAGTAAGCTCACCGGCAACTGGTTTACAAGGCAGGCCGCCGACTTGTTGGAAATAAGTAAATTGAGAAACCTCCATGCCGTTTAGCCAGATCTCCCAACCCAAACCCCAAGCACCAAGTGTTGGCGACTCCCAATTGTCTTCCACAAAACGCACATCGTGCATGGTGAGGTCAATACCAATCTCAGTTAAAGACTCTAAATAAAGATCTTGAATGTCTTTAGGCGAAGGCTTAAGTAATACTTGAAATTGATAATAATGCCCAAGGCGGTTTGGGTTTTCACCGTAGCGCCCATCAGTAGGGCGGCGAGAAGGCTGAACATAAGCGGCTTTCCACGGCTCAGGACCAATGGCGCGCAAAAAAGTGGCGGGGTGAAACGTACCTGCACCCATTTCCATATCAAATGGCTGTAGTAATGTACAACCCTTGGATGCCCAAAATGACTGTAATTTTAAGATTAAATTTTGAAACGATGCAGTTGCATCTAAGTCTGAAATTGACATACGAAATTTAGGAAAAATAACAAAAAATTTTACCGCATCAATAGCGCGTATATGACTTATTTGAAAAGAGCTTTAGAGTTAAAAGATGGGGGCTTTGATTAAAAGCCGAGAAGAATTAAATTTAAACCCCCAAAAAACTAAAAGGCAGTTAAATAATATATGGAGATATTAAGCCTTCTAGCTGTATTATTAAAAACATGACTTTTTAACAATGGAGCCATTATAGCAAAAAAAAAAAACGATTTTAAGTAATCTACTAAATTACTAAGTTATTTTTAATTTTAGCAATTCTTCTTTCAAATCTAACTCTTTGAGGTTGTTAAAACTGTCTAAATCAAACGTACTCACACCGCCACAAGCCTCATACCAGGCATAACCCGCCGTCCAATCGGCATGTGTGTAATCATCTTGGCGTTGCCTAACCACGCACAAAATTTTGTTATTTTGATAAACTAAGTTATAAGGTTGCTCATCTCGATGCAGTGCTTCAATGAATTCCCAGGCGTCACCAACACTTTGAAATGTGTAATTAACCAGCGGGTATTTTTCATCATTTTCAATCGGCAATGCTTTGTCTCTAACAAAGCATTGTAAATGAAAATGGTTGACTGACGCATAAGCACCATAAGCATTATAAGCCAGTGAAAAACCAGGAATATTAAGCGACACCGTGTTGGTCATCATCCAAGCAAATTGATGTAGTTCATAAGTTAATAGTTGTGGATGTTGTTTTTCACTTTCAACCACAACCAATCCGTGAAAATTAGCAAAAGGAAACTTGTTGTAAAACAATGAAACATTTTTGGAGAAAAATTGCCCAGACCAGAATATTTCTTTTTGTAAAAACGGTTTGTTAAAGTGAAAGCCATTTTCATCAAATTCAGCATTCATCCCCTGAGTTTTGGCACCAGATAGTCGTTGTGGGCGTAATGCTCGTAGTGGATTATATTGTACCTCGAAACCACCGATCTCACGCCATTTGGTGACTTCCAGTTCGTTTAAGTCAAGCTTAATGAGTTTGTTAAATACAGCGACATCGTCATCTGCACCAGTAATAGGCTGAGATTTTAGGTGTTCAAATTTTTTGATTAATTTTGGTTTTAATAACTTCCAAAGTTTGTCGTCAAATAGTGCGTTAGCCAACACTAAAATAAAAACACCAAGTTCGTCTTGGGCTAGCATATTGTCTAAGCCATCAACAAAGGCAGATTCAAGGTTTTCTGGTGATTGGAAAATTGGATTGATTAAATCTTGCATAAAAAAATTCAGAAATTTTGTAAATGGGCAAATAAAAGCACTAATTTTCCTATATTTTTGGCATAAAAGTGGCGTTTTTAAGCCTTAAAACATGGTTTTTAATGCATCCTAATAAAAATTTAGGAAATTTTTAAAATGACATAAAAAATGCGAGAAAAATCTCGCATTTTTAGATATTAACTAGAATCTAGTACTTATAAGACTCTGGCTTAAATGGACCTTCCTTACTTACATTGATGTAATCAGCCTGAACATCAGTTAGTGTTGTTAACACACCACCAAAGCCACCAACCATACCAGCGGCTACTTCTTCATCAAGTTTTTTCGGTAGTACTTCTACATAGATGTCACCACCCAAATCAGCAAACTTAGCATCGAATAAATGCATTTGTGCCAATACTTGATTGGCAAATGAGCCGTCCATAATGCGCGAAGGGTGGCCAGTTGCGTTACCTAAGTTAACCAAGCGACCTTCAGATAGCAAGATCAAGTAATCGTTTTTATTCTCAGTTCTGAATACACGGTGAACCTGAGGTTTTACCTCGTCCCAACGCCAATTGTCACGCATGTATTGCGTATCAATTTCATTATCGAAGTGGCCAATATTACAGACCACAGAGCCTGCTTTAAGCGTTTGTAGCATAGCATTATCACAAACATTGTAGTTGCCTGTAGTGGTAACGATAAGATCAGTTGTTGCTAGTAAACGCTTATTGATATCGTCAGTTTTACCGGTGTTGTTACCTTGCTTATAAGGTGATACAATTTCAAACCCATCCATACAAGCTTGCATGGCACAGATTGGATCAATTTCAGATACTTTAACAATCATGCCTTCTTGACGAAGCGACTGTGCTGAGCCTTTGCCCACATCGCCATAACCGATAACCAGTGCTTTTTTGCCTGACATAAGCATGTCAGTGCCACGCTTGATCGCATCGTTTAATGAATGACGACAACCGTATTTGTTGTCATTTTTTGATTTTGTGACTGAGTCGTTTACGTTAATGGCTGGTACTTTTAAAGTGCCTTCTTCCATCATTTCAAGTAAGCGGTGAACGCCAGTTGTAGTTTCTTCACTAATGCCGTGAATATCATTCAACATTTCAGGGTATTTTTCATGCAGCATCTGCGTTAAATCACCACCATCGTCAAGCACCATATTGGCATCCCAAGGTTTGCCATCAGACAAAATCGTTTGTTCAATACACCACAAGAACTCTTCTTCCGTTTCACCTTTCCAAGCAAAAGTTGGAATGTCTGCTGCCACCATCGCTGCTGCTGCGTGATCTTGAGTTGAGAAAATATTACAACTTGACCAGCGCACTTCGGCACCAAGATCAACCAAAGTTTCCATTAGTACAGCAGTTTGAATGGTCATGTGAATACAACCTAAAATCTTAGCACCTGCTAAGGGTTGCGTGTCACGGTAGCTGGTACGTAACGCCATTAATGCTGGCATTTCAGCTTCGGCCAGTTCTACTTCTTTACGGCCGTAATCAGCCAATGCCATATCGGCAACTTTATAATCGTTATTGTTTAGAGTATTGTTACTCATTTTTATCTCCTTAAAGCGTAATAAAAATAAGCGTCGTTTTGATTAACCAAGCCTGATCGGAAGTAAACTCCAATGCAACGCTCCTTGGCGATTTGGCTATTATACCAAATCTGATAAATTTATCGTTATTTCAGTAAGTGCGCGCGGTCAGTTTTTTCCCAACTAATGGTATCTTCAGTGCGACCAAAGTGACCATAACTAGCCGTTTGTTGATAGATTGGACGCTTAAGGTCAAGCATCGCAATCAGGCCTTTAGGGCGTAAGTCAAAATGCTCAGCTACCAATACTTCAATCGCTTCATCTGATATTTTTCCTGTGCCAAAAGTTTCAATACTAATTGAAGTAGGCTCGGCCACGCCAATGGCGTAAGATACTTGGATTTCACATTTATCAGCCAAGCCGGCAGCCACAATATTTTTAGCCACGTAGCGTGTTGCATAAGCAGCAGAACGATCTACTTTTGATGGGTCTTTGCCTGAGAATGCGCCGCCACCATGACGCGCCATACCACCGTAAGTATCAACAATAATCTTACGACCAGTTAGGCCGGCATCACCCACCGGACCACCAATCACAAAGTGACCGGTTGGATTAATGTGGAATGTGGTTGAATCCGTTAACCATTCGCTGGGTAAAACGGGTTTAATCACTTCTTCTAAAATAGCTTCGCGTAAATCATCTAATGAGACACTTTCATCATGTTGAGTAGAAAGCACCACCGCATCAATGCCGACAATTTTGTGACCATCGTAAATACAGGATACTTGTGATTTTGCATCGGGACGTAACCACGGCAATGCCCCATTTTTCATGAGTTCTGCCTGTTTGGCAACCAAACGGTGTGCATATATAATAGGTGCTGGCATCAGTACGTCGGTGGCATTACAAGCATAACCAAACATTAAGCCTTGGTCGCCTGCACCTTGTTCATGATCAGATGATTCATCAACACCCATGGCAATGTCTTGTGATTGCTCACCTAATAAATTAGTAATATCACAAGTGTGACCATTAAAGCCGTATTCTTCTTTGTCGTAGCCAATACCAATAATCGTATCGCGCACGATTTGGTTGTAATTAATGCTAGCGCCAGTGGTAATCTCACCAGCCAGTACTACGTGATTGTCTTTAACTAAAGTCTCAACTGCAACGCGTGAGTTTTTATCTTGGGCTAATGCCGCATCTAAAATAGCATCAGAAATTTGGTCACAAACTTTATCTGGGTGACCGGCAGAAACAGATTCGGAAGTAAAAATCATTTTTGTTCTCCTTATGAACGTTAAAAAACCCTTGTCAAGAAGGGTTTTCAACTAAGAAGAACACCTGCTTTAGCTTGTTTTAATTACCCTTAATTAACTTGAGTAATAACGCTAGCAATTGGGATAAATCAGCGTATGGTCGAAATTATAATGAAAATTTTTACAAAGTAAAGTTCATTCCAAACTTATTTTTAATGCAATGCTACTGACAAATGGTATGGCCATAATACTGACCACTAAAATAGTTGCTAAGAAATACAGCTGGCCAGTAATATCTAAGCCAAATTGCGCTTGAGAGACTGCACTTGAAGCAAAGATCAGTATTGGAATATATAGAGGTAAGATTAATAACGACAACAACATGCCTGAGTTTTTAATCCCAACAATTAGCGAGGCACCAATAGCGCCAATTAAGCTTAAACTTGGCGTGGCTAGTAATAGGGTTAGCATTAACACTTTAACGCTTTCACTGTCTAAAAATAAAAACAACCCTAGTAAGGGTGATAGTAAGATAATTGGAATGCCAGTAAGAATCCAATGAGCGGTAATTTTTGATAAGATTAACAGTGGTAATGAATGATGAGAAGTTACCATTTGCTCTAACACGCCATTTTCAAAATCATGATGAAACAAAGCATTTAAAGATAATAGTACAGCCAACATGCTTGCCACCCAAATAATACCAGCAGCAATTTCTTTAAGTACTGATGCTTCAGGGCTGATTGCCAACGGGAATAAAGACACTGAAATGATAAAAAATAACAATGGATTGAGTACGCTAGATGGGTTGCGAATCGCCACACGTAAATCACGCTTGAGTGTTTGCAGGTAAATATTCATAGCGCCAATACTTTTTGATTAGGTAATGCAGAATCTTGATGGGTGGTGAATAAGCACAGCCCGCCTTGCGCACAGTGTTTGCTAATGCGCTCTTCTACAATTTTTACGCCTTGCGGATCGAGTGCTGTAAAAGGCTCGTCTAACAGCCAAATTTTGGCGTTTGATACAAATAATCCAGCCAGAATAACACGGCGTTTTTGCCCAGCTGAGAGTTTGGCGCAGTATTCGTCTTCATAGCCTTTGAGGCCAACTTGTGCTAACGCTTTAACTAATAGGTGTTGATCAATGGATTTATTAAGCCCAGTTAAGAATTCAAGGTTTTCAATACTGGTAAGTTCGGCGCTAAGCGCTGATAAATGGCCTAAATAAAAAACTTCACTTTGGTATTCGTCTGATTTAACTGGGTGGTTGTCAAGCGCAATATCGCCTTCTTCAGCTGCATTAAGACCAGCTAGGATTTTTAAAAGAGAGGTTTTTCCACTGCCGTTGGTGCCAGTAATACGCAAGACATCGCCAGCATTAACCTTAAAGGATAATTCGCTAAAAAGTTGATTGTAGCCTCGTTGACAATTTAGGTTGTTAACATTGAGTGATGACACAGTATTCGGCTGGCTATCTACCAGAATTTATACCAAGGCTTGTTTGCCTCTTCAATGCGTTTAGCTTCTGCCGCCGCCGCTGCTTTGGCTTTTTCTTCAGCAATGCGTTTATCTTCTAAAGCTTTGGCCTTGGCCTTGGCTTCTTCTTTTTCTTTAGCAATTTTTTCAGCTTTAGCTTTTGCCGCCGCTGCTACTTTGGCTTTTTCTTCAGCAATGCGTTTGTTTTCTAGTGCTTTGGCTTTTGCCGCTGCTTTTTCTTTAGCAATTCTCTCGGCTTCTGCTTTAGCCTTAGCGGCTGCAATTGCCTTCTCTTTAGCGATTCTTTCCGCCTCTGCTTTAGCTTTAGCTGCCGCCTCCGCTCTGGCTTTTTCCTCAGCAATGCGTTTATCCTCTAAGGCTTTTTCTTCATCAGTAAGCTGTGGCAAAGAGCCGATACCTGTGGTGTCGACTTTAGTAAGGGTGTTATGATCAAAAGCAAGTATTAAGCGATAATGAATAACATTTCCTACACCAGGGGTGGAGTAGTTAATATAATCCCATTGGTTGTTATGAAATGGGTCAATCACACTGGGTGAGCCGATTAGGTCTTTTACTTGTGCTTTAGACATGCCAACTTTAAGCTGGTTGATTTTAAAGCGCTCTAATACAGAGCCTTGGTAAATATCAGCTTTATAAGGTGTAGGAACGATATCTGACATGCTTGGCAAGCTTGGTAAATCTGGTAGTTCTGGCATTGAAGGTGAACACGCAGATAAGAATGGTAATGACAATACAATCAAAGTTAATTTATTCATTGGTTGGCTTTTTGATTTAAAATGATTAAAAATATTAACTGATTTTACATCAAGGATTTGGATATGGATGCTCAAGATTTAAAAAGTGCCGGACTCAAAGTCACACTGCCACGACTCAAAATTTTAGAAATTTTAGAAACCAGTGAAGAGCACCACATGAGTGCGGAGGATATTTACCGTACTTTGGTAATGCAGGGTGAAGAAGTGGGTGTGGCAACGATTTACCGTGTGCTGACTCAGTTTGAAGAGTCTGGCATGATTAATAAACTCAACTTTGATAATGGCCAATCTGTGTTTGAGCTGTCTAATTCTGAGCATCATGATCATTTGGTCTGTGTTAAATGTGGAAAAATTGATGAATTTTCGGATGATGTTATTGAGCAACATCAGCATGATGTGGCTACAAAGCACGGTTATGAATTAACTGATCACTGCTTATATTTATATGGCTTGTGTAAGAGTTGCCAATAGGATTTTTTTGATTTAGATGGAAGATTTTATTCTTAGAGCGGTCCTGGCGGCTGTGGGTATTTCTATTATTGCTGGATCACTCGGTTGCTTTGTGATTTGGAAGCGCATGAGCTACTTTTCCGAATCGATCTCACACAGTGCATTACTAGGTGTATCTCTAGGTTTGGCTAGCGGCTTAGGTATTCATTTTGGTTTGATTATTACAGGTGCAATTTTTGCTTTTTTGATTGTCACTTTACAAGAGCGACAGTTTTTATCTAATGATGCGATTTTAGGGATTTTTTCTCATATCGCACTTTCATTAGGTATTGTTGTTCTTGCCTTGGTTGGCGGTGCTAATACCGACTATTTCTCACTCTTATTTGGTGATATTTTATCCATCACTCGAGATGATATTATTTGGGTGTATGCGGTATTAATAGTGATTGTAGTGCTGATGTCTGTTTTTTGGCAGCGTTTATTGTTATTAACTTTAAACGAAGAATTGGCTAGAGCAGAAGGGCTTAACCACCTATTCTATCAGCTGCTATTTATGTTAATGATTGCACTTGCTGTGTCAGTTTCGGTACAAATTGTAGGCGTATTACTCATCACTTCACTGCTGATTATTCCACCTGCGATTGCCAGAGTGTTTGCTCATACACCCAGTCAAATGGTATTTCAGTCAATTTTTATCTCAATGGTAGCGGTAATTATTGGCCTGAGTGGGTCGATGTATTATGATGTGGCAACAGGTCCAGCGATTGTAATTTCACTGGGTGTTTTGTTTGTGTTTTCTCAGCTGGTAGCGCCTAAAAATTTAAGCTAGTGTGTCGTTCAGGTCTGTGAGTTGGCTGGTTTGCTGTTCAACAATCAAAGGCTCGATAATCGATTCTAAATCACCTTCCATAATCTCAGCTAATTTGTATAGCGTTAAGTTAATGCGATGATCGGTAATACGCCCTTGTGGATAGTTATAAGTACGAATACGTTGTGAGCGATCGCCACTACCAACCAATTCTTTTCGAGCTGATGCTTGTTCTTTTTGTTGTACTTGTTGCTGCGCATCGAGAATTCTAGATGCCAATACTGACATTGCTTGCGCTTTATTTTTGTGTTGCGAGCGCCCGTCTTGACACTCGACCACAGTGCCAGTTGGAATATGAGTAACACGTACAGCAGAGTCAGTTTTATTAACGTGCTGACCACCCGCACCTGACGCCCTAAAAGTGTCAACACGAACATCACCCATATTGATATCAACCTCTTCAATATTCTCAACTTCAGGCATGATCGCTACAGTGCAGGCTGAGGTGTGTACACGGCCTTGGGATTCAGTTTCTGGTACGCGTTGTACTCGATGTGCACCAGATTCAAATTTGAGTTTTGCATAAACATTAGCGCCACTGATACGAGCGATAACCTCTTTGAAGCCACCGTGATCACCAATGTTAGAACTTAATATTTCTATTTGCCATTTTTGTTTTTCAACATAGCGAGAATACATTCTAAATAAATCACCCGAGAAGATTGACGCTTCATCACCACCTGTACCTGCTCTTATCTCGATAATAATATTGCGAGAGTCATTTGGGTCTTTAGGGAGTAGTGCTTTTTTAAGTTCTAAATCAAGCTGTTCTAGTTTTGCTTTACCTTCTGAGATTTCTTCCTTAGCCATGGCTTTCATCTCGTCGTCATCTTCTAGCAACATGCTTTCGGCTGCTTCAATGTCTTCTTGGGTGGCTAAGTATTGAGAAAACTGCTCATTGACTGGGGTGAGCTGTGAATGCTCAATAGATAACTCACGGAATTTTTTTTGATCTGATGCTACTTCGGGATCAGACAGCATGGCGCCTACTTCTTCTAGGCGCATGGATAGCTGTTCAAGCTTGGTTAAAATAGAAGCATTCATGATTTTTTGGTTTTATTCTTAGGCACACAGCCCTCACACTGATTTAGTTGTTCAGTAGAGGCTTGTTTAATATTGCCAAAAGGTGCATGCAAGAGTTTGTTGGTTAGTTGATCAGCTAATTGGCTAATAATGGCTGCTGAATCTCCACCATTTTTAAGTTTTTTGAGTGCCGCCTCAACTGCTAGTTCTTTAATTTGGTAAGCATTTTGACGATAAGCTTGCACAATTTGTTCATTTGGTAGTGTTGCTAGCCAGTCATCAAATTTTTTATTTTGACCAACAATGATTTCTTCAGCCAATGTCTTTTCTCGTTGGCGAGAGTCGATATTCTCATTAACAACTTGCTGAAGATCGTCAATTGTGTACAAAAATACATCATCTAACTGAGCTACTTCTGGCTCAATATCACGTGGTATGGCAATATCGAGCATGAATATAGGCTTGTGCTTACGTAGTTTAAGTGCAGTTTCTACCAAACCTTTGCCGATGATTGGCACTGACGCAGCAGTAGATGAAATAATAATATCTGCTTCATGAATCAAGTTAGAAAACTGTTTAAGACTAATGACTGTAGCGCCATAAAGTGAGGCGATTTTTTCTGCATTTTCAACTGTTCTATTGGCAACAATCATGTTGTTAACACCTTTTTGATTTAGGTGTTGTGCGCATAACTCTATCATTTCACCCGCACCAATCAGCATGACAGTTTGCTCTGCTAAATCGGCAAAAATTTTCTCACTAAGTTTGACAGCGCAATAAGCGACAGAAACAGGAGATGAACCAATCCCTGTATCGGTTCTAACTTTTTTAGCGGTTGAAAAAGCGTGTTGGAATAATTTTTCTAATAATTTATTGAGTGTGTTCGCCTCTTTAGCGGCGTGGTAAGCGTCTTTAAGCTGACCTAAGATTTGCGGTTCACCTAAGACTAAAGAGTCTAGTCCGGTTGCTACATGGCAAATATGCTCAACCGCATGATCGCCTTCAAAATAACTTAAATAAGGGTCAATTTCTGATCGATCAATATTGTGTGTGTTGGATAAATAATCACTAAGTATTTCTTGTGCATTGTCTGTGTTGATGACGGCATAAACTTCAGTACGATTACAGGTGGATAAAATAGCACACGCCTCGACACCTTTGGTTTGATTAAACCGAGTCAATGCATTGTTTAATTCACCAGATGCAAACGCAACTTTCTCACGCACTTCGACCGGCGCGAGTTGATGGTTAACACTTAGAATTGCGATACGTTGCATAGAAGAAATTAATAAACAAACTCAAACAAACGCTTGATTATACAATGAGAGCCATAGTCGGTGTTAGAATGAGCATTCTATGAAATGGATGGTAATATTATTATTTGGGTGGTTTTTACAAGGCTGTGCCACACTTGAAAGCAAGCCTATAAAGCCTGCGTCATCGCTAATAATTCCCACACAGTGGCAAGCACAGGGTAGGGTGGGCATGTCAATGGACAATCGTAATCAAAACATTGGTTTTGTTATTAATGCTAAAAATCAAGATTACACTCTTAAGCTTAGTGCTTCACTTGGGCTGGGGCAGATTGACATTAAATCAAATACTCAAGGTTTGTGGATAGATGGCAAGATAATTGAATCCAATTTAGAGCAGTGGATGAGTGATGAATTTGGCTGGTATTTTCCAATTCAAAGATTAGCACCTATTTTGTTTCAACACAAGCAATCTGTTGATGATGAGTGGCAGGTAAAAATCATCAGTTATCAACAAATTAACGGAGTGAACTATCCTAAAATTGTGCGTCTTAATCATTTAACAAAGGCGATTAAAATCAAGCTATTGATTAACGAGGTTAATGAGTTAAAATGATAGAAAAATTCAGCAATTCAGTATGATAGAACAAGACTCTTTAGTAGGTGGACAAGCACTACACAGCAGCTCTCTAGAGGGGCAAGATCAGGGCGGTGAAGATATTGTAATGACATCAGTCCGACCAGATTCGTTATCTGAATACATCGGCCAAGATGATGTTAAATCGCAGATGGCATTGTTTATTAAGGCAGCAAAAAAGCGTCAAGATGCGCTTGATCATTGTCTTATTTATGGTCCTCCTGGTTTGGGAAAAACCACTTTGGCCAATGTTATTGCCAATCAAATGGGTGCAGGAATAAAACAAACTTCAGGGCCGGTTTTAGAGCGTTCGGGTGATTTGGCAGCGATTTTGACTAAGTTAGAGCCTTATGACGTTTTATTTATTGATGAAATTCACCGTTTAAATCCAGTGGTAGAGGAAATCCTGTACCCAGCATTAGAGGATTTCAAACTCGATATTATGGTGGGCGAAGGCGTGGCCGCGCATTCTGTGCAGCTAGAGTTGCCCCCATTTACTTTAATTGGTGCCACCACTCGCGCCGGCATGCTAACCTCACCACTGCGTGATCGCTTTGGCATTGTTCAGCGTTTGGAGTTTTACAATGACAAAGATTTACAAACAATTGTAGAGCGCTCTGCCAAAATTCTAGGCATTGAGATTGAGCCAAGTGGTGCACATGAAATTGCCAAACGATCTCGCGGCACACCACGAATTGCAAATCGACTATTGCGTCGTGTACGTGATTTTGCTGATGTAAAAGCCGATGGCATTATTCATCAACAGATTGCCAATGAAGCGCTAAGTGCACTGAAAGTAGATGAGGCTGGGTTGGAGCAACTTGATCGTGATTATTTATCTATTATTACCAATAAATTTGCAGGTGGCCCTGTTGGTTTGGATACTTTGGCTACAGCAATTGGAGAAGAGCGAGGTACGCTGGAGGATATGGTAGAACCTTATTTGATTCAACAGGGTTTTATTCACCGAACTCCAAGAGGGCGAAGTGCTACTAACTTAACTTACGAGCACCTGGGTTTATCCAAGCATTCTAGTAGCAAAGACTTGTTTAATGAGTAGTTTAGAGGTAAGAGTCTACTACGAAGATACAGACAGTGGTGGGGTTGTGTATTACGCCAATTACTTAAAGTTTATTGAGCGCGGACGTAGTGAATATCTTAGAGGGTTAGGTTTTGAGCAAGATGATTTGATTGAAACACATAATGTAATTTTTGCAGTCAGATCAATTAATGCAGATTACCATTCACCAGCTAAATTTAATGATTTACTAAGCGTGCAAACTTTAATTAAAAAAGTGGGTCGAGCAAGCCTGATTTTTTCACAGAAAATAACGCCTTCAGGGCAAAATAAGGTATTATTTGAGGCACAAATAACCGTGGCATGTTTGCATGCAGATAGTTTTAAACCTTGCGGTATTCCGTCAATCATTTTGGAGAAAATAAATGGATAACAGTTTGAGTATTATTAGTCTAATCCTCAGCGCCGGTTTTGTGGTGCAAGTGGTTATGTTTATCTTGGTATTAATGAGTGTTTATTCTTGGACGCTGATCTTGTCAAAAAAGAAAACTTTAATGGACGCTAAGAACGATATTAAAGTTTTTCACAATCACTTTTTAGCCGATACAAATTTAGACAAATTACATACTGAGATCCCTGAAATCGTATCTGACCGCACACCGATGGAGCATATTTTTGGCTCTGGTTATGGTGAGTTTACACACTCAAAGTCAACCTCTAATCAGTCGCTTGTTATGAATTCTGAACGTGCTTACCGTTCAATGAACACCACTGCTAATAATGAAATTGATCGTCTAGATGGTGGTTTGAGCATATTGGCAATGATTGCGTCATCTAGCCCGTATATTGGTTTATTTGGCACCGTTTGGGGAATTATGCATTCATTTATTGGTCTAGCGTCGGTTAAGCAAGCCACTATCGCAATTGTTGCGCCTGGTATTGCTGAGGCTTTAATTGCGACAGCGTTTGGTTTGTTTGCTGCGATTCCAGCTACCATTGCTTACAATCGCTTAGTTTCTCAAGTAGAGTCGATTGGCAATAAATACACCGCCTTTATTGAAGAATTATTTGTTATTTTCCAGAGACAACAGTAGTTAATAATGATTGAATTACCAAAACGCGCTAGACCGGCTATCGATGCGCAAATCAATATTGTTCCCTATATTGACGTAATGCTAGTGCTATTGGTAATCTTTATGATGACCACGCCTATTATCGAGCAAGGGATTGATGTTGATCTACCTGCTGCTGAGGCAAAAATGGTTGACTTTTCTGAGCAACAGCCCACTATTATCACTATCAACCGAGCTGGAGAGTATTTTATTAACTCAATGGCTGATGAAAGTGCTGATGTTGATTCAGGCGAACGCTTACCACTTAGTAGAATTGCCGCACGTGTACAAGCAAGATTGAGTTTTTCCCCGCAGATGAAGGTTTTTGTCAGGGGTGACCGAGAAGTTGCTTATGGTTCGGTCATTGCGTTAATGTCTTTCTTACAAAAAAACGGGGTGGATAAAGTCGGTATTGTGACCGAATCACCAGATGCCAAGTAGCATGAATACAGATTTTATTAAAAAAGTTAAACTACCTGAGATTGCTAAAAGCCATCCAATTGCTTTTTGGGTGGCTGTGGTATTTCATCTTGTACTGATAATCGGTTTATTTTTTTCTAATGTTCAGCGTTGGGAGATCCCCAAGGAGCCTCCTAAAAAAGCTGCTTCTAAGTCCATCCCTAAAGCAGTTACGATTGACCTAACTGAAATTAAAAAAGAAAAACAACGCTTGGTTGATATTCAAAAAAACAAAGCGTTAAAAATTCAGCGTGAAGAAAAACGCCTAAAAGTGTTAGAAGATCAACGCTATCAAAAACAAAGAAAAATCAACCAACTCAAAGCTAAAACTCAAAAAGAGAAAAAAGCCAAAGCAGTAGCGGAAAAGAAACGCAAAGAAGCGGAGAAAAAAACCAAAGTTGCTGAAAAGAAAAAACAAGAGATTGAAAAACAACGCAAAGCTGAAAATAAAAAGTTTAAAAAAGAGCAAAAAAATCGTGCGCTGAAAAAGGAAATTCAATCAGAAGAAGATCAAGATAGAGAAATCGCCCAAGAAGATATCTTAAATGAGTTAAAGGTTAATTACATTAATCAAATCGCCTCTAGAGTTCATAATCAGTGGCGCTATCAAGGTGCAAAAGACAACTGGGGATGTGATGTTCATATCTTGCAAGATGTTGATGGTAACGTGCAAAGTGTAAATGTCCAATCTTGTGTTGTTGATAATGGCGCTAAGTCAAAATCTTTTAAAGATGCCATTGAGCGCGCAGTATACAAAGCCTCGCCATTGCCACCTGCACCAGATAAAAGCGTATTCGATCGTGAGATCTTGTTTCATTTTAGGGTGAACTGATGATAGATCTCGATAGCATTACTGATGATCAAAAGAACAACCTTACCGTTCGGTTGACACAGATTATGGAACAATGGAAATTAGCCGACCAAGATCAAATTACATTGTTAGGTTTGCCAGAAACAATTAAAGCCAGACATTTGTATTTATACAGAAGAGGCGACAAGCCTTTTGATTTTAACCAAACTTCTATTAATCGCAGTGAGATGATTTTAGGCATCCATGAGTCGTTGGGTACAACCTTTCCGACCAATCGTGAATACGCATCTATTTGGCTAAAACGACCAGTCAAAAAATTTAAACATAAAGCGCCGTTAGAGTTGATGCTGAGTGGTGATACTGGCATGAAGCGCGTCTGGTTCTTTTTAGATTGTACGCAGAGCTGGAAGGATTAAATTAGATGAAAAAACCTAATCTAATCGAAGTAAAAACTCAAACCGAAGCGCTTTATACGCTCAGAGTGTTAACCAACAACATTGACGATTTACTCACTGAAATTGCTGATTTAGCCAACAATAATAAAAAACAATTTCAGCATGCGCCAGTGATTCTTGAAATTGAAAATAAACACTTTCAAGCTAATGAATTGGCAGTGCTAATAGAAATACTAACTCAAAATGACATGGTGGCAGTAGGTATTCGTTCACGTAAACAAGAGCTGATTGATTTTGCTAAATTTTCGGGCTTGGCAGTATTTGGTAAATCACTCACACCAAGCAAACCTAAAAAACCTAAAAAAATCGTTAATGACGAGCCTAACCCGCATCAGGATAAAGTTTATCAAGCTCCTAAAATTGTGGCTAATAAAGTTTATTCATCAGCGCAAGTGGTGGCAATGGACAGTGATTTGGTGTTATTAGGCAAGGTTAAGTCAGATGCAGAAGTAATGTCATATGGTAGTGTTTCTGCTTACAAGGAAGTGCAAGGAAAGGTTTTTGCTGGTATTTCTGGCGATGATAAAGCCACTATTTTTATTCAATCTTTTAATGCGCAATTGGTTTCCATTGCTGGTGTGTATAAGAAATTTGACGTGGTGCCAACCAAGCTCTACGCACGTTCAGTGATGGTCGATTTAAACAAAGGTAAATTAAGGTTTCAAATAGTATGAGTACACAAGATTTTTTATTAGAATTAGGCACAGAGGAATTACCACCTAAGTTATTAAAACAATTATCCAGCGCACTGACGAGCAATGTAACTACACAATTATCTGAGCTTAATCTGTCATATGCTAAGGCTGAGTCTTTTGCCACACCAAGGCGTTTAGCTGTATTGGTGAGTGATCTTCAGCTGCAGCAAGAAGACCAAACTATTGAGCGCAAAGGCCCATCAGTCAGTGCACCTGATCAAGCGGTTGAAGGTTTTGCAAAATCATGTGGTGTTGATAAGTCCGACTTAGAACAAAAAGCCTTTGGCAAAGCGGATTATTATTTTTTTACCAAAGAGCAAAAAGGCCTAAAAACGCAAGATTTATTACAAGATATTGTTGATAACGCCATTAAAAAAATACCCATTACCCGTGCCATGCGTTGGGGTGATCTTGATTTTAACTTTGTGCGTCCAACGCATTGGTTAATCATGATACTAGGTAGTGACGTGGTAGAAGCAACAGTAATGGGTTTAAGTAGTGGCAACACCACTCGAGGCTTACGTTTTACTGGCGAACAAACGTTTGATATTGCTAATGCAGGTGATTACCGTCAAACTTTATTAAACAAAGCGCAGATCGAGGTTGACTTTGATGCACGCAAAGAAATGATTCGTGAGCAGGTGATGCAAGTCGCACTTGATTGCCAGTCAAATGCAGTGATTGATGAATCATTACTAGAGGAAGTTTGTGCTCTGGTTGAATATCCAAGAGCATTTTCAGGTGGCTTTGATGCAAGGTTTTTAGATGTGCCAGAAGAGGCGCTTATCTCTGCTATGAAATCACACCAGAAGTATTTCCACATGGTGGATAACAATGGCAAACTGTTACCTGCTTTTATCTCGGTAGCCAATATCGAATCTAGTGATTTATCAGTAATCATCGATGGCAATGAGCGCGTTATTAGACCACGCTTAACTGACTCAGAGTTTTTCTGGGAGCAAGATAAAGCCAATTCATTAGAATCACGCCTATCCAAGCTTGAGCATGTTTTATTTATGAAATCACTTGGGTCTATGGGTGATAAAGCCAAACGTATTGAGTCACTATCTGGCTATATTGCTAATGTAATTGGCGCTAATGCAGACCATAGTGCGCGTGCAGGGCTACTTGCAAAAACTGATTTGGTGACTGACATGGTGGGTGAATTTGCTGATTTACAAGGCGTGATGGGTGGTTACTACGCACATAATGATGGTGAAGATGCCGCTGTGGCAACTGCTATTAGTGAGCACTATCACCCGAGGTTTGCAGGTGATACGTTGCCAAGTACCAATGAAGGTTTAGTGGTCGCAATTGCCGACAAGCTTGATACCATTACTGGTATATATGGTATTGGCCAAGGGCCAACTGGGTCGAAAGATCCTTATGCCCTTCGACGCATGGCATTAGGTTTATTAAGAATAATGGTGGAGGCCAAACTTAAGCTTGACCTGAAGTCGCTTATTGCGCAGTCACTTGAACTACATGCTTCAGAGGTTGACAGATCAAGCGCAGATGCTATTTATCAGTTTATGATGGATCGCTTGCGTGCTTATTACAAAGAACAGAAAGTCAGTAGTAAAGCGTTTGAGGCGGTGTTAGCAGTACGTCCAGAATCACCTTATGATTTCCACTTAAGGGTTGGCGCACTTAACGAATTTACTAATGACAGTGCATCAACTAGCCTGATTGAAGCCAACAAACGTATTGCCAACATGCTTAAAGATCATCAAGACTTAGGAATTGAAGTTGACACCAGTGTATTGGTAGAATCAGCAGAGAAAACATTATTTGAAGCAACACAAACAGTTGCTAACAAACTTGATGGTAGTAGTGATTACACTCAGTCAATGAACGAGTTGCTTAGTCTTAAAGATGCCATTGACGCATTCTTTGAGCAAGTTATGGTTAATGCTGATGATGCCTCGTTAAAGCAAGCGCGCCTAACACTACTTAACTGGATTAGATCTTTATTCTTATCTGTGGCAGATGTGTCACATCTAAGCTCGTAAGCTTCTAACCATGAAAGCCTTAATTCAACGTGTTAGCAAGGCTCAAGTTGAGGTAGATGCTCAAATAACTGGGCAGATTGATCAAGGGTTGTTAGTATTTGTTGGTATTGAAAAATACGATGAACTTGCCGAAGTGGATAAAATGATTAAGCGCTTGTTGTCCTACCGCGTGTTTTACGATACTGACGATAAAATGAATTTGTCAGTGAGTGATATCAATGGCGGCGTATTGCTTGTTTCGCAATTTACGCTAGCAGCAGACACTAAGTCAGGCACACGACCAGGGTTTTCTACTGCCAAACCACCTGTTGAAGCCAAAGCACTGTATGACTACTTTGTGCATCAAATGCAAAAAGCACACAACACAGTTGCCACAGGTATTTTTGGCGCTGATATGCAAGTCTCACTCACCAATGATGGGCCAGTCACTTTTTTATTGGAATGTTAGATTCTATCATTCAAATAACAGCAGACTATCAGCAATACTTTTTTTTGATGGGTGTTGTATCTTTAGTTGTTTTTGTTGTTAGTCTTTTATTAACGCCATTTTTGTTAGGAAAAATTCCTACTGATTACTTCGTACATACCAATCAACATAAGGTTGAAATAAAGCATTTTGGTCATTTGCTTGTTGTTATTATTAGAACATTAATTGGCTTTGTGCTGTTGGTTGCTGGCGTTATTATGTTGGTAACACCAGGTCAAGGTGTGATTTCTATTTTATTGGGTTTATTTTTAATGGAGTTTCCAGGTAAGCGCAAGCTAGAGCTTAAATTCATCAATCACGAGCCAACATTTAAGGCACTCAATTGGCTAAGAAGCAAAGCCAATAAGGATCCATTTAAACGATGAAAGAAAGCAGAGTAGTTGTTATTATTTTATTAATCGCTTTTGTGATTTATGGTGTATTTTATCTAAGCACACGCAATATTGAAATCCCTGATAACCAAGCCATGCCTTGGCAAAGCTACATTAATGACCAAGGTAAAACTGTTGTTTTTGACCTAACTATGGGCGAGAGTACATTGGCCGAGTCTATGCGTCTCTTTGGTACTGAAGTTAAGGCTTCTTTGTTTGAAGATAAAGATAAAAAACAAAATTTAGAAGTGTTTTTTTCTAGCACTAAAGTTGGCGGCATTTCAGCAAAAGTTATTTTAAATTTAGCGCTCAGTAATGATCAATTTGATTATTTAAATAGCAATATTAAAGAGAATGAAGTTATGCCAACGGGCAATAAAAAAATCTCATTTAATAAAGCAGGCGAAGCTTCTATGTTTGCCTTGCCAATTGAGTCACTTACTTTTATTCCGAGTGCAGATTTATCATCTGATACGATTACAGGGTTATTCAAGCAGCCAGAAAGCGTTAACTTAGTCGAGCCAGGTGTTGAGTACTGGCACTATCCTGGCAAGGGTTTGCGTATTATCGTTGATCAAGAGAATAAAGAAATTTTAGAATTCTACAATACGAAATTATGATCAAAATGTACGGCATCAAAAATTGCGATACCATTAAAAAAGCACAGAGGTTTTTGAAGGCACAAGGTGTTAATTTTGAA
>JABGOT010000084.1:902-1459 GCA_018648985.1 Candidatus Ruthturnera sp. | reverse complement strand
CAACCTATTGATGAAAAAACATTACAAAGTTTTGTTGACGCGCTGGGTTGGGATAAGCTAATCAACAAGCGCTCAACCACGTATCGTAACTTTACCGATGCTGAAAAACAAAATATTACACTAGCACTGACGTTAAAAAACCCAACGCTTATCAAACGTCCTGTTTTAGTAACGGGGAGTGATATAAACGTTGGGTTTAGTGAAAAACTTTATCTGAGCTTGATTTAAGCTCTACTTAGGCCTTATCTGCTTGTTCTGCAATTTCCTTGCGTACCATTGCCATATCAAGCTCTTTGGCTTTATTTAATACAGCTTCAAGATCTGCTTCACCCATGGCGCCGGGCTGAGAGAAAATAGCTATTTGCTCTCTAAAGATCATTAGAGTTGGGATAGAGCGAATTTGAAATTGCCCACCTAACTCTTGCTCTTCTTCAGTGTTAATTTTTGCAAAGGTTACACCGTCAATTTTTTCACTCATGGCTTCATAAGTTGGCGCAAATTGCTTACAAGGGCCACACCATGGCGCCCAAAAGTCTAGGATTACAATGTCATTGTTC
>JABGOT010000084.1:0-892 GCA_018648985.1 Candidatus Ruthturnera sp. | reverse complement strand
AGGGGTCGACCCTGGCTCAAGAGTCACAGGCTTTGGTTTGATTGAAGCGCAAAAGCTCAAATTCACTTATCTGTCCAGTGGCTGTATTCGTACCAAGGGCGAGCTAACTGAGCGCATCACTACTATCTTTATTGAAATCGATCAGCTGGTTAAGGAGTACCAGCCCGATATTGTGGTGATTGAACGCGCCTTTATGCGCCCTGATCGCCCCAACCCTGATGCAGCTATTAAACTTGGCCATGCACGAGGTGCCATTATTTCAGCGGCAGGGGTAAATGGTATTACTATGGTTGAGTATAGTCCTAATCAAATCAAAAAAGCAGTTGTAGGCAAGGGGCATGCCACTAAAGATCAAGTGTCGTATATGGTGCAAGAGTCTTTAAAACTTAACAAAGCACCACAAGAAGATGCAGCAGATGCACTAGCAGGTGCGATGTGCCACGCTTATCATTGCTTGTAACTTAAACTTTAACCGAAGTAAACTTTAATATCACCAAATTCAGGTAATTTTTCAACCACTTCGGTGAGTTTGGTCAAGATCTCATCTTGGCTTTTATCTGAGGTAATGCATGATAGTGGTAAGAAGAAATCCACATGAATTTTGCCATCAAGATAGTGCAGTTGAATACGCTTTATCTCACCATCACATTGGTTGTTAAACAAAGCTTTATTGAGAATACCCAGTGCTTCTGCGCGTTCTGGTAGGTCTTCGCAAGGTGCAGCTGTTTCATCGTCTTCTGGGTCAATGTGTACGGTTACATCGCTTAAGTCTTCTAAGCATTCTTTAGCCACGCGTTCAACACTCACACTAATGATATGCCCCTCGCTCACACTTAAGAATGGATCAACTTGTACGTGTACATCAGCCGATATAGCGTGGCCGATTTTACGA
>JABGOT010000065.1 GCA_018648985.1 Candidatus Ruthturnera sp. | reverse complement strand
CCTTCAAGCTCATAACTTAAAAAATCTTTTTGCTTATTGATTAATGCTGAAATTTGCATTTTTACCTCTTAAGTATGTCTGTGTTGTTTGTCACTTAATCAATGCCAAATAATTGGCTTCAGTTAATATTTCTACGCCAAAATTTTCAGCACTTTCAATTTTCTTTTGCCCTACCTTTTCACCAATGACCAAATAATCAGTTTTAGCACTAACACTGCTAACGACTTGTATGCCAATAGATTTAGCGTTCTTTTTCATAGCCTCTCGAGAACCGCTCATCTTGCCTGTAAAGATGATTTTTTTGCCAAACAAATCATGAGTAAACTCTACCAAATCTTTTTTCAAAGGCGTTTGTTCTAAATTAAAACGATGCTGCATTAATAAATCAAACTCTGGTTTAATGGAATTAAGACCAGTCACTATCATTTGAGCGGTGAGCTCTGCAAAGCCATCAATGGCTGATATCTGCTCTAGGTTGAGCTCGAATATCTCATTCAGCGGATACGATTTTAGTAAGTTCTCGCAATTACCCATACCCATTCTTACCACGCCAAAAGCCGCTAAAAAACGCCAGTCTTCAATCTGTTCATTGGTTGAGCGTTTGAGCTGATTAACCAAATTTGCACTGGTTTTATCGCCAAAACCCATGGCACTCAAATCACTGGCACTCAGCGCATAAATTTGTGAAATTTTACGAATACCGTGCTCATAAAGTTTTTCAACGGTGGCAATACCAAACCCATCATTATTAGCCAATATTTTGAAAAAATACTCCATCTTGCCAATCACTTGCGCAGGGCAAGATACGTGATTAACACACATTAAAAAGTCAGATTCCCATTCCAATGACTCGCCACAACTTGGACATAACACAGGAATATCAACAGCTGCTGATTTTAAGACTTGATTAATCTTAGGGATAACCAAGCCTGATCGTGTGAGCTCAATCACACTACCTGCGCCCAAACCTTGCTCTTTAACCAACCCGTAGTGATGCCCTGTTGCTCGCACAATCGTCGCACCACTGAGCAAGGTTGGCTCTAGCTCTGCCACTGGTGTAATCTTACCGGTGCGCCCAACTTGAGGTGTTACTGACAAAACCTTAACCTGTGCTTTGTCTTTGTTTTCTTTAAAGGCAACTTGCCAACGATGGAATTTTCGATTGGCGCCCATTTGAATTTTTAAATCGCTATTCGTTGTCTCAAATACCACGCCATCCACATCAAAATCAACGGTAGACAGTACTTTTTCTACAATACCTTCAAAGCTCTCGCTCATCTCTTTAATACTACCAGACCAAGTAGGTAGTTGAGCAAAAGGCACAAATAACGCAGCTTTATCTGCAATGGCTTGCTTGGCTTTTTCATCCAGCGCTTTTTCTTTAATCAAGCTGGCCTGGAAGTTACGCGGATACTCAAAATCTTGCGATAAATGTGATTCGAAATAACTTTTTTTAATAACGATTTCACCGGCGCCTTGGCCACGCTTAGAATCATTGTAAACTTGTAATCCTCGATCAAATACACGGGTGATATCACTACCTTTTTTGCCATCTCCTCGCGTATAAAGATGAGTGCCGTCATCAAACCCGGCGAAGCCATCTAACTTAGGTGTGGCTTTTATTTGAATATCGACATAGGCAAGGCCTATGTCGACAGCAGATTTCTCAAGTCGCTCGATCCATTTACGAATTTCATCCCAGGAATACGCCTTGTCAGTTGAGAGCATGACCTCTGGCAATAAGACCTTCTCTTCAGAAAATCCTTGCCCTTCGGGCTCGATAGATTGTAATAAAGGATGTTGGGGTAATCTTTGTTTTAGCGCAGGCAGATAAACAAAATCATAATCCTGATCACTAATAATTGATTCACCTGATCGGTAAGCAAGATTGGCAGTTTGACAAAACGTGGCTAAGTCATCATCTGATAAATCATCCAGCAATATTTCTTGCTGGATGATTTGGTTAATAACTGACGAGGTTAAGGCCACTTAGGCTTTAAAACTGCTTAGCAATATTCCCCAAGAATTCATGACTAAAGTCAATGGTTGCTTGCTCGTTTTCTTCAGAAATATCATTGAAATATACTTCTGTCTCATTGCCTTGTGTTTGCCTAACCAAAATCTGGAAAGATTTTCTAATCGCATCATCGCCAAACATACGCGACCAAAGACCTTGGTCTTCTGTTCTAGCCACGTTGATATAAAAACTACCTTCTTTCACGTCTTTATCTTCAACATCGACGCTCAGCTGATCCAATGCCCAACCCATGTTATCCCAAGTGTCGTACTGATTAAGTGAGAAGGTTAATTTAGCATAGCCATTAACACCTTTAGATAGTGCAACTGTTAATTTTTGATCTTCTTTAGCTTGGATGATTTTCTCTCTTGCTACTGCATGATCACTGCCTAAGAAAGTCATCAAACGATACAACATTTCTGTTTCTAAAACCTGGTCTTTAGGGCGAGACTGCCAAATCGTATTTTCATCATCACTGCCTGCTTTTGTTAACACTTCTTCCATTGAAGTCAAGGATAGGTACACCTCAGATTTTTCACCAGTCTTAGATGGCTCAATACGGATACGGTATTTATCCACAATTGGTAGTGCGTATCGCGCTGCAATTGCCTTTTTTAACATAGAGCGAATAACACCCAGAGAACGATCTGGAATCTCAGGATGATTTTCTAAAAAATCTGTTTCCATTAAGCCAATCTTCTTATTAGTTTTTTTAATGGCAAAGCCGTGTGATTTAAAGAAGCTTTTAGATAAATTCCAAACTGCATCTGGTTTTTTATCAACCAACAGCCAACGACGATTTCCCGATCTTTTGACTTCGATACTAGACGGCGTTCTTAAAATACTTGTAGCCTCTTTAATGGCGTTATCTTTCTCGCTGAAGCTGATCGTGTCTTCTTGAATATTAGAAACATAGTTTTCTAACTTAAATGAATTTTGAGCACTAGGCTTGGTTAAATCCGGTGGAATTTCTAACGATGTTACTGTTTTGTTAGAATAGTATTTAATGTCTCTTTCGCCCAAGCCTACTTGTTTTTCTTCTTCATCATCTCCACCAAGTGAAATACAGCCACCTAGAGACAGCGCTAATAAAGTAATTGATAATTTAGCCAACATGTTTATATAACTCCTAATAATGATAAATCTTGCTCTAGTGTTGCTCGAGCTTCTTGTGATAATTTTGTGAGTGGTAAACGAATACCACTTTCACATTTGTTCATCTTATACAATGCCCATTTAACCGGAATTGGATTGGATTCAATAAATAAATTCTGATGCAAACCAGTCAATGTTGAATTAATAATTTCTGCTGAACTTTTATCATCATCCATAGCAGCATTATAAGCATCCGAGACTGCTTTAGGTGCAACATTTGCACTTACAGAAATACCACCATGACCGCCCATTAAAATAAATTCGATCGCTGTGGCATCATCACCACTATAAAGCAGAAAATCTTCAGGGCAACTATCAATCAATGTTTGAGCGACTGTTAAATCCCCAGTCGCATCTTTAACGCCAATAATATTATTAATTATTGATAAACGAACCACTGTTTCAGGCAATAAATCTACTGCTGTTCTACCAGGCACGTTGTACAAAATTTGATCAATATCAACCGCTTCAGCAATGGCTTTATAATGCTGATAAAGCCCTTCCTGAGTAGGTTTGTTATAATACGGTGTCACTAATAAACAAGCATCTGCACCGATGTCTTTAGCTGCTTGGGTTAATGTAATTGCCTCAGTGGTTGAGTTTGCACCTGTACCTGCAATCACTGGAATGCGGCCATTAGAAAATTCAACAGTTTTTCTCATGACTTCAACATGCTCAGCATGATTAAGCGTTGCTGATTCACCCGTTGTACCCATAGAAATAATGGCTTTAGTGCCTGAGCTGATATGAAATTCAACCAAAGACCCAAGTGCGTCAAAATCTATTGACCCATTTGCAAACATTGGGGTAATTAGGGCGACCATAGAGCCAGTTAAAGGGTGATTAATACGCATCAAAACAAATATTACTAATAATGATTAGAATTATATACGAAACCTATTTTTTAGGCATAAAAAAACCCGCTAAAAACAAAGCTTTTAGCGGGTTTTAATTAAGCTAGATTTAACTTACAAATCATAACCTTTTTCTTCATGTGAAATGATATCCAAGCCTTGTTGCTCTTCGTCTGCACTCACTCTTAAGCCAGTGATCATACCAACCACTTTTAGAATGATGTAAGTTGCAACAGCTGTGTAAACAAGTGTTGCCACAATGCCGATTGCTTGCACTTCAAGCTGAGACATAATGGTCATACCTTCTGCTAAGCCTTGGCCAGAAAAAATACCCAATTCACTTGAAGCAAAAACAGCCGCCATTAGTGTGCCGATAATACCGCCCACACCGTGAACTGGAAACACATCGAGTGAATCATCAATTTTCCACTTTTGCTTAATCAATATCACTGCATTAAAACAAACAATACCAGCAACAATACCGATCACTAAGCCACCGGCAGGACCGACAAAACCAGAAGCCGGTGTAATCGTTCCTAAGCCAGCAACCATACCTGTTACCGCACCTAGAGCCGTTGGCTTGCCATACTTAATCCACTCATAAAACATCCAAGTCATTGCGCCTGCTGCTGCTGAGATGTGCGTTACTAGCATTGCCATTGCTGCATCACCATTTGCCGCTAGAGCAGAGCCACCATTAAAGCCAAACCAACCTACCCAAAGCATGGCCGCACCAGTAATAGTCATGGTCATGTTGTGTGGTGGCATTGGTTTTGATGGGAAACCATTACGCGGGCCTAAAACAATAGCTGCAACTAAGGCTGCAACACCAGCAGTAATATGAACAACAATACCACCAGCAAAGTCAAGAATTCCCATCTCGCCTAACCAGCCACCGCCCCATACCCAATGAGTAATTGGCGCATAAACCACAATCAACCAAATCGCACTAAACAATAGTACTGCTGAAAATTTCATACGCTCAGCAAAGCCACCTATGATTAGTGCTGGGGTA
>JABGOT010000138.1 GCA_018648985.1 Candidatus Ruthturnera sp. | reverse complement strand
CGCTTTTGCAGGGGAATTGAAGTTTGAGAAGGCAGCCGATGTGCGTAATCAAATTAAACAACTCAAAGATGGTCAATTTAAACATTAACGAAATATTCTACTCACTACAAGGTGAGGCACGTGAAGTGGGCTTGCCAACAGTGTTTGTGCGTCTGACTGGTTGTCCGCTACGTTGTGTCTATTGCGATACAGAATACGCCTTTAAAGGCAATAATATGCTTAGTATTGATGAGATACTCGCTGAAGTGAAACAATACAATACACGGTATGTATGTGTCACTGGTGGCGAGCCATTAGCGCAAATCGATTGTCATGTTTTACTTGATGCACTGGTTAAAGGTGATTATCAGGTTTCATTAGAGACTAGTGGCAGTATTGATATTAGCGCTGTGAATTCGGGTGTGTCGATTGTGATGGATGTAAAAACTCCGTCATCGAATGAATCCAAGCACAACAAATATGACAATATTGAAAAGCTTGAGTCTAAAGATCAATTGAAATTTGTGATTGGATCCAAAGAAGATTTTGACTGGAGTGTTGATATTGTTAACCAATATCCAACTGAGGCTGGTGTTTTGTTCTCACCCGTGTTTGATGCAGTGACGCCAACACAGTTGGCCGATTGGATTTTAGATAATCAACTAAACGTTCGTATGCAGGTGCAAATGCACAAATTACTTTGGGGTGATGAGCCCGGCAGATAACTAGTTAATACTTATCTTTTTAACCTGAGGTTTTGGTTTGACTAATTTTGGAATGGATACGGTTAACACACCATCCTTAAAGTCTGCACTGATGTTATCTTTATCACCATCACGCGGAATAGACATCGAGTGAGAAAAGCTGGCGGATGATCGGGCACTTTGATTATCAGAGGTTTTTTCACTATTACGCATGCCTTTAATAATTAGCATGTTCTTATTGGTAGAAATATCAATATCTTCTTTACCCAAGCCTGAGAGTTTTACCTCTACCACGTAGCTGTTGCTGTCTTTATCAAAGCGTTGTCTTGATTGTGAGCTAAAGCGATTTGCTGAATGTTGCAGGCGATTCATTTCATGGTCTAGTTTTTGGAATTGACGATCAAAATCACGCCAAAAGCCGTTATTAAAACCTGATTGAAAAGTCCCGTGAGCACTCACCAGGGTTGATGTCAATAGTGCGATGATTAGTAAGATTTTGTTCATATGCTTCCTCTAATATTTATCAATGTAGTTATATTGTACAAATATTAGAGCAGATTTTCAAGTAGCGTTAGGCAAGTTTATCATCTGCTACATGATAAGTTGGGTCTTCCAATACATTGACTTCTACTAAGTTTTTAGCGGTTTTTAATAGTAATCGACATTCTGCGCTTAAATGCTGCAAGTGCAAGGTCTTGCCCACACGTTTATAACGAATAGCTAGTTTATCAATGGCCTGAATGGCTGAGTGGTCTAATACTTTAGAGTTACCAAAATCAATATAAACATCGTCTGTATCTTCTACAGGATTGAATAATTCTTGAAAGCGATCTTTTGATGCAAAGAATAAGGTGCCATAGATTTCATAGACATTATTACCTTCGTCATTTTGAGTTTGTTTAACAAATATCTTACTGGCAGATTCCCAGGCAAAAGACAGGGCTGACAGAATCACACCAACAATTACAGCCAAAGCTAAGTTGTCTGTCAGTACGGTGATCACTGCAACAGAGATACCTGTAATAATGTCCAAGGTTGGGATTTTGCCAAACAAACGTATGGTGCACCATTCAAAGGTGCCAATCACCACCATAAACATCACACCAATCAATACTGCGATTGGAATCATCTCAATGTATTCTGATAGGAATAGAATGAACATTAACAAGGTAATTGAAGCAACAACGCCAGATAGGCGACCACGACCACCCGATTTAATATTAATAATACTTTGGCCAACCATGGCACAACCACCCATGCCACCAAATAGACCAGTCACCGTGTTAGCAACACCTTGGCCAATGCTTTCGCGATTGGGTTGGCCTGTGGTTTCAGTTAAATCATCAACTAAATTAAGGGTAAGTAAGCTTTCAATCAGACCAACCAATGCCATAGTAAGCGCATAAGGGAAAATAATTTTTAATGTTTCCAAGTTAAATATTACATCAGGAATATGAAAAGGAGGGAAGCCACCTTTAATAGAAGCGACGTCACCCACGGTACGTGTGTCTAGGCCAAGCCAAATAACCGCCAAACTACCAACAATAACAGCCACCAATATCTCTGGAATGGCTTTGGTGAATCTTGGCATAAAATGAATAATCGCCATTGTTGCAGCGATAATGGCCAGCATAATTAGTAATGGCTCACCAGTAATCCAGGCATCTCCAATCCTAAACTGTTTGACTTGACCAATAAAAATAACAATGGCAATACCATTAACAAAGCCTAAGAATACCGGGTGTGGTACTAAGCGAATAAATTTACCCAATTTGAGCACACCAAAAGCAATCTGAATTAAACCCGTTAAAACAACAGCAGCAAATAAGTACTCAACACCATGAAAGGCAACCAATGTACCAATCACCACAGCGATTGCACCAGTAGCGCCTGAGATCATACCTGGACGACCACCAATAACAGAGGTGACTAAACCAATGGTAAAGGCAGCGTACAGGCCAACTAATGGCGATACACCGGCGAGTAGGGCAAAGGCTACCGCTTCTGGTACTAATGCGAGTGCAACTGTCAAACCAGACAATACGTCATTTTTAACATTGTTAGGGGCGTACTCGTTAATCAGTGTAAACAACATAGATTTTTTCCTTATTTTTTAACAATGTTATGTCTTAGCTGGCACGACCGGTGTAGAGGATTTAACCCCTGTGTTTTGTGCGCGATGACGCATCACATGATCCATAATAGTCATAGCCAGCATGGCTTCAGCAATAGGGGTGGCACGAATGCCTACACATGGATCGTGACGACCTTTGGTAATCACTTCAATAGGATTACCTTGCTTGTCAATACTTTCAATCGGTAAACGTAGGCTTGAGGTTGGCTTTAATGCAATAGATACTAATACATCTTGACCTGAGCTAATGCCACCGAGTGTGCCGCCCGCATGGTTTGAGGTAAAGCCTTGCGGTGTAATCGCATCACGATGCTCAGTACCCTTTTGAGTGATTGAGTTAAATCCAGCGCCAATTTCAATACCTTTAACCGCATTAATACTCATCATGCCGTGAGCAATATCTGCCTCTAAGCGATCAAAGATTGGCTCGCCAAGACCGGATGGCATATTCGTAGCAACCACATTAACACGTGCACCAATCGAATCACCGGATTTGCGTAGTGCATCCATATAATCTTCTAACTCTTTAACTTTGTTTGCATCAGGGCAGAAGAATGGATTGTTGTGTACTTCATTCCAATCAAAATTGTCAAAGGTAATCGGACCGAGTTGTGATAAGTAACCTTTGATTTCAATACCTAGACTTTCTTTTAAATATTTTTTTGCAATACCACCACAAGCAACACGCATCGCAGTTTCACGTGCAGAAGAACGGCCACCACCACGGTAATCTCTAAAACCATATTTTTGATCATAAGTGTAATCAGCATGACCAGGGCGGAAAGTATTGGCAATGTTGCCATAGTCTTTTGATCGTTGATCGGTGTTTTGGATAATTAGCGCAATTGGCATACCCGTGGTTTTGCCTTCAAAGGTACCGGATAAAATTTTTACTAAGTCTTCTTCACGACGTTGCGTGGTGTGGCGAGAAGTACCTGGCTTTCTAAGATCAAGATCACCTTGAAGGTCAGCTTCAGTCAGTGTCATCCCAGGAGGACAGCCATCAACGATACCAACTAAAGCCTCACCATGAGACTCACCTGCAGTGGTAACTGTGAATAATTTTCCAAAAGAATTGCCAGACATACTGTTAACCTAAGTATTAATATGTCGTCGATTATACATAGCTAGGTACTTATTTCGCTAGTTTGTTGTACAGCCATGCGAACACTAAGCCACCAATTGCTGCATCAAAAAATGCCCAGACCATGCCCGTCAAAATACCAGTAAGGCTTAATGAATATCCTATATAAACGCTTGACATGAAATCAACAATATTATGTAAGTAAGTTGTAGATGTTAACGCAATGATTGACATAACGAGAATACCTAACGACCATAGAATGCCAAAAGCAAGTGCAATAGCTTTAGTGTCGAGTTTTTTATTCATTACTATCTCCAGTAGTTGTTGATAGTTTTATTGTACGCTGACTTGGTGTGTATTGGTGCCCTCGAAACGATTTGAACGTTCGACCTGCCGCTTAGGAGGCGGCTGCTCTATCCAGCTGAGCTACGAAGGCGAGTGTGATATTATCGACTGATAATCAAATTAATTCAAGTATTGATTTGATTAAGTATCGTTATTGAATTGTTGTAATCAATCGCGATTGGTTCAATCCCATTTTTTGTTTTCAATACCAATGATGGAAAACCATGAGCACCTAAGGATTGTGCTAATGTTATATCATCGAGTAATTTTTGTTGTGTTTGCTTAGAATTCAAATCAGATATAAATTGATCTATGTCTAAATTAAGTGAATCTGCTAAAGAGACAAGTGTTGAATCCTCAGAGGGATTTTTAGCTTCTAAATAATAAGCTTGTTGTATCAATTCAATCATCTTAATTGATAATTTTAAGTTCTGATTTTTTACTGCAATCACTGCTCGACAAGCAGGGTAGGTAGAGCGCTTGGGACTACACTTCGTCCAAAAATCATAATTGAATTTAACACCTGGGATTTTTTGCTCAATTTTTTTCCAATTCAGTTGTACGTATTCGCGCATCTCAGTTGGCATTGCTTCGTTGTTATCAGGCGATAAGCCACCTAGGATATATTGAATATTAATAGAGTTTGGTAATAATTTCTTTACTTCTTGCCAAGTTTTACTAAAACCCCAGCACCAAGAACACATTGGATCATGAACATAATAAAGTGTATTTTTTGATGAAACCATAAAACTATTTTAGATATGAGAGTAGAATATATATTACATTAATTGATTAAAAATGGAGCAGTAAGATGGAAAAACAAAACTTAATTTTTTTACCATTATTATTAGCAACTCAGTTGTCATTTG
>JABGOT010000134.1 GCA_018648985.1 Candidatus Ruthturnera sp. | reverse complement strand
CGGTAAAATACAACTCACTATAGGCGATGTCCCACAGTAAGAAGTTGCTAATTCTAAGTTCACCGCTGGTGCGAATTAACAAGTCAACCTTCGGCTGATCTGCCAAGCATAAGTATTTAGAAAAAGTATCGATGTTGATATCATTAGCGTTAATTTCGTTGTTGGCTGCACGCTTAGCAACTTGCTGAGCGGCTTGTGCAATATCCCATTGGCCGCCATAGTTAGCGGCAATTACCAAAGTTAAGCCGGTGTTGTCAGCCAGTAGTGCTTGTGCATCAACGGCTGTTTTTTGTACCTCTTGGGGGAACAACCCTAAGTCGCCAATAATTTTGAGTTTGACATTGTGTTTGTTAAGCTTGTTGGTTTCTTGTTTTAATACGCTTAAAAATAACTTAAATAGTAAAGACACTTCTTCGGTAGATCGGTTTTTATTTTCACTACTAAAAGCAAACAAAGTTAGTGTTTTAACACCCAATTTTCCACAATGTTTTACCGCCTCACGTACTGCCTTAACACCTTTTTGATGACCTTGGATACGAGGCAAGAATCGTTTCGATGCCCAACGGCCGTTACCGTCCATAATAATTGCAATGTGTTTTGGAATATTCATACTTCTCACAGATTATACCTACTACGGTAAAATTAGCGCTTATGAGTTTAGCTAAAAGAATTATCCCTTGTCTTGATGTGCGCGATGGTCGTGTGGTTAAAGGTGTGCAGTTTGTTGACATTAAGGATGCGGGTGATCCGGTTGAAGTGGCCAAGCGTTACGACTTTGAGGGCGCTGATGAAATCACATTTTTAGACATTACCGCATCACACGAAGGGCGTGATACAACAGTGCACATGGTTGAGAGCATTGCTGAGCAAGTATTTATCCCGCTGACTGTTGGCGGCGGTATTCGCAAACCTGAAGATGTTAGAATAATGCTAAATGCTGGTGCAGATAAAGTCGCGGTAAATTCGGCAGCTATTTTTAACCCGGATTTAATTAATGAGCTCAGCGCAAAATTTGGCTCTCAGTGTATTGTGATTGCCATTGATGCCAAACAAGTATCAGACAATCCATCAAAATGGGAGATTTTCACCCATGGTGGGCGTAAACCCACAGGTATTGACGCAGTTGAGTGGGCAGTTAAAATGACCGAGGGCGAGCATGGCGCCGGTGAAGTGCTACTTACTTCAATGGATTGTGATGGCGTTAAAACCGGTTTTGATTTAGCGCTTACCAAGGCGGTTGCAGATGCTGTTGATGTGCCAGTAATTGCCTCAGGTGGTGTGGGTAATTTAGACCATCTTTGTGAGGGTGTACTGCAAGGCGGCGCAGATGCAGTATTAGCCGCTAGTATTTTTCATTTTGGTGAATACACAGTTGCTGAAGCAAAGTTAGCAATGCAGGATAGCGGTATCGAAGTTAGGTTGTAACTTTACCAATATTGATTTTTTAACGACTTAAGCGTATCATTTCGCGCTTTGCAAAATAAGGTTTTTTATGAATTCTAAAAAAGAATTATGGGTGTTGCTATCTTCGTTTGTTTTGCCGATTGCACTCGGTACAGCATTCTTCTATTGGAACCCAACAGCCTTTACCGGTACAACCGTTAATTACGGAGAGTTTGTTAACCCAATTATTACCACCGAAAAACAAGATGTGGTTTTTACCAAGAATACACCGGGTGATTTACAAGGCTTGTGGACATTAGCCTATGTAACTAATAACTGCAACGATGACTGCATAAAAATACTAAAAGATATGAAAACTATTCGTATTTTAATGAATGAAGATATGCGCCGAGTTCAGCGATTGTTATTAATTAATGGCGCCACTGACGTGCAAGACCCAGGAATGCTGATTGCACACCCAAGTGCTTTACTAAACCAACAATTGTCTAAGTTTCCAAGCAACTCATTGTTTTTGATTGACCCATTGGGCAATGTAATGCTGCACTACAATCCCAAAGATTTGGTTATCAAGCGTGTTATTAAAGATTTAGATCGTTTGTTTAAATATTCACGTATCGGTTAACCGGAGATTGTTATGCCATCATTAAGTGATTTACTTGGCCTGTGTAAGCTTAAAGTTGTTTCTTTAATTTTATTAACCGCTGTGGTTGGTATGTTTTTGGCCGTGCCTGCGCCATACTACCCAGACTTAATGTTGGTGTTGGCAGCGTCGGTTGGTATCTCTATGGCGTCAGCTTCAGCAGCAGTGTTTAACCATATTGTTGATGAGCAAATCGATATTCAAATGTCACGTACCGATCAACGTCCTTTGCCACAAGGCAAGGTGAGTCGTAACCAAGCATTAATTTGGGGCGTGTTTTTAGGTGTGGTTGGTTTGGGTGTTTTACAATTATTTGTTAACACTATTACTATGGTACTTACATTCATTTCGCTGATTGGCTATGCGGTCATCTATACGATGTATCTTAAACGCGCCACCCCACAAAACATTGTTATTGGTGGCGCTGCAGGCGCTGCACCACCGGTGCTCGGCTGGACAGCAATTTCTGGTACTCAGGGCATTGAGTATGCATTGCTACTATTTTTAATTGTATTTATTTGGACGCCACCACATTTTTGGGCGCTGGCAATTTATCGTGTAGAAGAGTATAGAAAAGTGGACATACCAATGTTGCCAGTAACGCATGGTTTGGCTTATACGCGTACGCAAATTTTGCTTTACACTGTCTTATTATTATTGGTGACACTACTGCCTTATTTATCAGGCATGTCTGGGCTTATTTATTTGTTTTCTGCTGTGGTGTTAGGGCTGATCTTCTTGATGTACGCAATCAAGATTTATAAAAACCCTGATGACAATAAAATTGCTTGGCGTACATTCTTGTTTTCCGTTAACTATTTAATGTTATTATTTACATCACTGCTAGTAGATCACTATTGGCTTATTAGGCTATAAGCGAGGGAGTTATGAAAGGGTTGGGACAAGTATTTAAAGCAGTCGCTTCGGCGATGATTGGTGTGGGTAAAAAAGAAGATTTGGTTAAAGATTTTGAGCGCACCGAAGAACAAGGTCCTTGGCCTTACATTATTGTTGGTTTGGTGATGACGGTTGCTTTTATTGCGCTTGTAATTGCTGTGGTAAAGCTCGCCATGCCAGCATAGTTTTTTAATCTAGCGTTTCAATAATTAAATCCAACGCCTTTGCCATTTTTGGCGCACGGTGTGGGTTGGTTAACAATCCAGTGAGTTCAAGATTAGGGTTTAACAGCAAGTAGCTGGCCGTGTGATTGATGAGATAGTTGTTATTCATCTTCATTTTCATCGACATCTTCATGTCTTTGTGTTGGCTATGATCATCTGTTAACGATCTTTGCTTGGTTTTTTCCACCTTGTGGTAGACGCCCAAAGCCTTTGTCATTCTGGTTAATATTTCATCTTCAGCGCTTAGCCCAATAAAGTTAGCGTTAAAGCGTTTAGTGAAGACATCTAAATTACCCACATCACGTTTCGGATCAACCGATACAAAAATTACTTGCAGTTTGTCAGCATGATCCATCATGCTTAGTGTTTGATTTAGCGTCGCTAAATCGGTTGGACACACATCTGGGCAAGAAGCATAGCCAAAATATAAAATCGACCATTTGTCTTTTACTACATCAGACAGCATAATGGTATTTTGGCTGTCATTAATGAGTGGAAACTTACCTTGTAGAGATTTTGGGTTGGAATACAAAGAAGCGGCTGGGTTGACTTGCTTAGATAACTCTTTAATCTGGTTGGCACCAGGAATGAGTAAAAAATATGCCAATACAACTATAGCGGCACCCAGCCAAATAATGCTATTACGTGTTTTCTTTATTTGTACACATCTTCCTTTGCCCGTACAGGTTTCAAATTGTTGGTCATCACATGCGTGATCATTTTCAATAAAATTTTTCACAGCTCTCCCCTTCGGTCTTGTTGTTTTAAATTGGCGCTTTAAATACTTTATGTATTAGCGCAACAACACTCAGTAACAACAACAGAGCAACCGCATTATGTAAAACTGCGACTACCATTGGAATTGACAGTAACACATTCAAAACACCTAGTGTTACTTGCACAACCAGCAAACCACCAGTTAATAATAAGTTTGATTTTAAATGTGTGTAACCCTTAAGTAAATATATAAGTGCAATAATTAAAATCGTGGTGATCAGCGCACCAATGCGGTGCATCATTTGAATACCAGCACGCGCTTGGTTTTCTAATACACCATATTCATAGTCAACACCTAACGGCCCCCAATATAGCGCCTGTACAAAATCCATGGTCGGCCACCAGGCACCCAAACAAGTTGGAAACTCTTCGCCACAAGATAGCGCCGCATAATTAGTAGAAGTCCAGCCGCCTAAAATAATTTGCAAACTTAATACTGCCAAAGTCACTAATAATAATAACTTATGTCTTTTTAAAATATGATGATAAGTAATCAGCGGCCTGTCTTGATTTAGCAATAGCCAAGCAAGCAAGACGGTCGTAATAAAACCACCAGCAAGGTGAGTGGTTACAATTCCAGGGTGTACTAATAGTGTCACTGTCCACATGCCAAAGGCACCTTGTAGCATCACAAATAATGCAGTAAAACTTGGCAAGGCCATTGATTGGTAATATTTTGGCTTACCTCTTAAGACCATAACAAATAGAATTAAAATCACCAAGCCAAGCGTTGATGCGGCGTAACGATGTACCATTTCCTTCCAGCCTTTGGCTACCTCCAGTGGGCGTTCATAACCTTTAAGCTTGGTGCCGTCTGCTGCATCTGGCACGGTAATCTGACCATAACAACCTGGCCAGTCAGGACAGCCTAGGCCCGCATCACCAAGTCGAGTGTAAGCACCTAAGATCACCACAATAAGTGCCAATACAATAGAGATTTGTAGTAATTTTTTAAACATGTGGTTGTGGGTATTTGTACTAATATATGGTTCGTATTTTAATGATTAAACCAGTTTATGCAAAGCCCTCTCATAAAAAAACCCCTTACATATTAAATGCAAAGGGCTTTAAGAAAATGATTAAGCTTGTATTACTTTAGCTCGCCAATCATACCTTTATAAGCATGCCATGTTGAGTGAGCCAATACTGGAATAACAACAACTAAGCCAACAAAGTATAAATCAGCAGTCA
>JABGOT010000136.1 GCA_018648985.1 Candidatus Ruthturnera sp. | reverse complement strand
TAATTAGGGTTGGTTAGAGATTTATGAAATTAGCACTCGGTGTTGAGTACTTAGGTACAGACTTCCATGGTTGGCAGTTGCAAAAATCTGGCATTCGAACGGTTCAACAAGTGGTTGAAGAATCATTGTCGAGTATTGCTGACCAACCAATTCGTGTATTTTGCTCTGGCAGAACCGATGCTGGCGTCCATGCTTTAGAACAGGTAATTCATTTTGAAACCGATGTGGCTCGAGAAGATAAAGCCTGGTTGTTTGGTGGTAATGTTAACCTACCTTACGATGTCAACTTTAAATGGGTTAAGCGAGTGAGTGATGATTTTCATGCGCGTTTCAACGCCCATGCCAGACAATACCACTACAAAATCCACAATACACCAGTACGCTCTGCATTGGTGGCTGCATATACGTTGTGGGAACCGAGATCGTTGGATATAGCCGCCATGAAGCAAGCTGCTGAATATTTGCTGGGTGAACATGATTTTTCTAGCTTTAGAGGGAGTTTGTGCCAGGCAAAATCCCCCGTAAAAACCATTGAATTCATTCGCTTAACCCAGACCGGAGATGAAATATTATTAGATATTAAAGCCAACGCTTTCTTGCACCACATGGTGCGTAATATCGTAGGCACGCTACTCAAGGTTGGTAGAGGCGAAAAATCGGTTGAATGGGTTAAAGAAGTGTTAGATGCGAAAGATAGAAAACGCGCGGGTGCTACTGCTGAACCACAAGGGTTGTACTTCGTAAAAGCCTTCTACAAAAATCTATAATCAATAATTCGTAATGCAAAAGACCCGGGTTTTGGCCCGGGTATTTTATTTTAATTTCGACAATAAATCTTAGGAAATCAAGTGTTTTAGAGGGCTATGTGATGCAGCCTCTTCATCGCCTAATTCTTTCCAAGCAAAACGAAGTGCATCGGTACGACGCTCATAAAAACGATCTTCACCATATTTGTCCATAAAGCCTGAACGTTTAAGTACTCTTTCAATTCCCTCGGTACGAGCAAATAAGATTTCCACGCCACCAGCAGAACAACGATCTAAAAGCCCTGATAGAGTATCTTCTCCAGATGCATCAATTTGATTAATACCAGCCATATCAACAATAATGTACTTTAAACACTCGTGTTTATCAGCAATTAGTTTTAAGATTTTATCTTCAAAGTAACCTGCATTAGCAAAGTAAAGTGAACCAGAATATTTAACAATTGAAACCACTTCACAACGGTCTAGTTTGTTGTCTAGTGCGTTAACAAACATTGACGATCCATCATGTGCAGATAGCTCAGTAAATCTTGGCTCCATCGTGCGATACAAGAATAGCACCAATGACAAAATCACGCCGATTACAATGCCATTTTCAAGATGCGGTGCAAATAATAGCGTCAATACAAATGATGCAACTGCGACAATCGCATCATGCTTTTCAACTTTCCAGGCGTGAACAATCGGTGCAAATTTAATTAAATTAATAACGGCCATAATAATAACAGCTGCCAAAGTTGCTTGAGGCAAGTGATACAACAAAGGTGTTAACCACAATAAAGTAATACCGACAATAACTGCAGTGACCACAGAAGAGAAGCCTGTAACTGCACCTGCTGAGATATTAACTGCCGAACGCGAGAATGAGCCTGACACTGCGTAACCTTGGAAAAAGCTAGAAACAACATTTGCTAAGCCTTGGCCCATTAATTCTTGGTCCGCATCAAGACGTTGTTTGGTTTGCGCCGCCATAGCCTTAGCAATAGAGATAGCTTCCATAAAACCAATAAGGCCAATGGTAATAGCCGTAATAACCATTTGGTTGATAATAGAGAAGTCAAAATTTGGCATAATCATTGCTGGCAAGCCTTCTGGAATAGAACCAACAATCGCACCGCCAAGACCACCATCTGCTACAGGAGAGCCAAAACTCATTGCCCAAGAGATTATTGTTGTCACCACTACCGCTAATAAAACACCTGGTAATTTTGGTGCATATTTTTTAACACCGATCATAATGGCGAAAGCAACAATTGCAGCAAATAAAGTCCAGCTATTTGTAAATTGAGTAGCATTAACTAATGTACCCCATACTTGCTCGTAAGTATGCTCGCCCAAACCCTTGTCAACACCAAACACTTTGTTTAGTTGTGATGTTCCAATAATAATCGCAGCTGCGTTGGTAAAGCCAACTACCACAGGATGCGACAAAAAGTTAATCACCATACCAAGCTTTAGTGCACCTAAAGCAAACTGAAATATACCCACTAAAAATGCCAATAATGAGGCGTAAGCTGCGTAAGTCACCATGTCAGCGCCTGCTGGAATAATGGTTGGAATTGCTGCTGCTGTTAATAAAGATACAACGGCAACAGGGCCTGTGCCTAACTGACGAGACGAACCCATCAATGCTGCAATCATTACCGGCAAGAATGAAGCGTATAAACCATATTGTGGTGCAAGGCCTGCCAATTGCGCATAAGCCATTGATTGTGGCACTAATACCAGTGCAACGGTTAAGCCCGCAACCAAATCTGCTTTTAATATTTCTTTGTCTTTAATTTCATGAATCCAAGCTAAAAAAGGCAGAAACTTTGCAATCTTATCCATTTGTACTTCCAGTTAATTTAAAAGATCCAACTACAGACGAGTTAGAAGAATATAAGCGATATATTATATAATAATACCCCCATTTAATGGGTGTTATTTTGTATAATACTTCACTTGCCTTTTTCGGCAAAATTCTTAACTACAGCTCTTAATCATCAACAAGGATGCACCATGAAATTAATTGAAAATCTACACTTTAACAATGTCCGTGGCGATATTACCGGCGGTATTACAGCAGGTGTAGTAGCACTACCATTTGCTATTGCCATGGGTTTAGCTTCGGGTGCAGGTGCAATTGCAGGCTTATACGGTGCAATCATTACCGGCTTCTTTGCGGCTTTATTTGGTGGCACAGGTGCTCAAGTTTCTGGCCCGACTGGCCCGATGACAGTGGTCATGGCACTGATTGTAACTAAATACATCGCCATGTTTCCGGAGACGGGTTTAGCTATTGCCTTTACCACTGTAGTTTTGGGTGGTTTGTTCCAGATTGGCTTTGGTGTTTTAAGACTTGGCCGCTTCATCAATCTAATGCCTCACCCAGTAACCTCTGGCTTTATGACCGGCATTGGCGTCATTATTATTATTTTACAAATTCCACAAGTGCTGGGCTTGTACGAAATCAAAGGCTCAACCATGGGGATTTTTTCTCAATTAAGTAATGTTGAAAGCTATTTTGCAAATACCGGCGCTATAACCATTGCACTTATTACGTTAGCAGTTGTTTATTTACTACCTAAGAAAATTGGTAAATTTATCCCTTCACCCTTGTTTGCATTGATTACAGGTACTTTAATCCTATTCTTCTTTCCTGAGTTTTTCTCATCTGAAGCAGAGCCGTTAAATAACATGATTCTGGGTGAGATCCCAACAGGGTTGCCTTCATTCCAAATGCCAGTTTGGGAGGCGAGTATTATTTTTGACATGGCTGCCTCGGGCATGATGCTAGCTATCTTGGGTTCAATTGACTCACTGTTGACTTCTTTAGTGTCTGATGAAATCACCCGTACACACCATAAATCAGATCGTGAATTAATTGGCCAAGGTATTGGTAATACTGTATCAGGTTTATTTGGTGGTTTGCCAGGCGCAGGCGCAACCATGCGCACTATGACCAATGTTAAAGCTGGTGGTTTAACGCCAATTTCTGGTGCGTTGCATGCTGTTTTACTGCTTGCAATCGTCTTGGGTGGTGCGCAATATGCGCAAGCAATTCCATTAGCAGTATTAGGCGCAATCTTAGTGAAAGTTGGTACTGATATTATTGACTGGGAATACTTAAAAAGCTTGGTTTCAGCGCCAAAGTCTGGTGCGCTTATTATGATTGTTGTACTGGGTATTACTGTACTTTACAATCTAATGGCTGCCGTAGGTGTTGGCCTGGTAATGGCAAGCTTAATCTTCTTACAAAGAATGACAGACGTACAATTAGCCAGTATTGTTTCTGTGCAAACCATTGAAGATGCTTCGCATTTGGATGAAGCACATCAAGAGTTAATTCGTGCTGGTAACACCTTGTTTTACCAGCTTAATGGCCCAATGAGTTTTGGCTCAGCCAAAGGCATTGTTAGAGATTTTTCAACCAAGACTAACTATGATAGAGCAATCTTAGATTTATCAAACGTACCGGTGATTGATTACACTACTTCGCGTGGTATTGCTGAAATTTGTAATATTTGTATTGAAAAATCAGCTGACATTACTATTGTTGGCGCCAACATCAAAGTTAGGCATTTCTTAGAGAATGTTGGCATTGACAAATCTTTGTTAAGTTAGGCAGCTCGTTATTAATAAAAAACCCGCAGTTGCGGGTTTTTTATTGTATGCTATTCTACAATCTTTAAAAATCTTCATCCCAATCAACAAGAATTTGTTGTTTATCAATATCAACTGAAATTAAAAATGGCTCGATATACGGCACCCAATGTTCTTTTTTGCCGTTAACCACCAAGACATTATTAGCGCCTGTATCTACTAAATTCAAAACCTTTCCAAGAACAACGTTGTTTTGGTTGATGACTTCCAGCCCAATCAAATCTTCCCAATAATGCTTACCTTTAGGTAATTTTGGTAGTTGTGATTTTTCAATGTACAAATCAATACCAATCATTGACTTGGCCTGATCACGATCATTAATATCTTTAAGCTGGGCAACAATAGTTTTGCCCTGCTCTCGCCCCTTAACAATATTTAGCGTTTGCCACTGGCCATCTACCTTGATATGCCAAGGTTGATAAGATAGGATATTTTTTCTAGGATGGGTGTGTGAAAATATTTTCACCCAGCCCTGAACGCCAAAAAGGCCATTGATCTTACCGACCAACAGCCTTTTAGGACTAGAAGTGGTTGCTGTTGAATTACTCAGCAGCTTTTTCCTCTTCTGTTGACTCTTCAGCCGCGTCTTCTGCTTCTGCCTCAACAGCTGCAGAAGCAGCTTCGGCTTCGGCTGCTGCCTTAGCTTCTGCTGCTTCTGCCGCTTTTGCCTCAGCTTCAGCTTTTGCTTCTTCGTCTGCTTTTGCTTTTGCTTCAGCTGCTAATTTAGCCGCTATTGCTGCTGCTCTAGCATCTTGCGCTGCAACACGTTTTTCACGAATTGAAGGGTCTTTAAACTCTTTAACAAGTTGC
>JABGOT010000133.1:4241-5297 GCA_018648985.1 Candidatus Ruthturnera sp. | reverse complement strand
TCAATCACAATGACTTTAGGTTTTACTTCTTTAGCAAGTTTGATGATTTTTTCTAGATGAGTTTCACTGAGTAACAAAATATCCTCATGAATACCTAAACGAACCGCTCGATCGCTAATCTGTTCTGCTGACTCTTCACCGCTCACATACAAGGTTGTGTCAGTTTTATTAATCGCCGCCATGGCTTGCAGGATAAGGGTTGATTTACCAATACCCGGATCACCACCAATCAACACCACAGAGCCATCTACCAAGCCACCACCCAAAGTACGGTCAAGCTCAGTTAGTCCGGTTGATAATCTGGTTCTGTTTTCAGACTTTATATCAGATAAATTTTGAACTGTTGAAGGTGGGAGGTCTTTTAGGCTTTCAGGTTTTGAAGAGGTAGCTATTGATAATACAACTTCTTCAAGTGTATTCCACTCTTTGCAAGTTAGGCACTGCCCTGCCCATTGTGGCTGCGAAGCGCCACACTCACGACAAACAAATTCAATCTTGGCTTTTGCCATTATTTATTCATGAGTTTTTCAATCTCATTTTTAAAGGCTTCAATATCTTGAAATTGACGATACACCGAAGCAAAACGAATATAAGCCACTTCATCAAGTGCTTTTAATTCTTCCATTACCCATTCTCCAATTTTAGAAGAAGGTACTTCTCGTTCTGATTGAGTCATTAACTTACGCGAGATACGCGCAATAGATGTTTCAATTTGCGAGGTTTTAACGGGGCGTTTTTCTAATGCTTTTAACAATCCTGAGCGTAACTTATCTTCACTAAATGTTTCGCGAGATTCGTCACTTTTAATTAAACGAGGAAGGTTTAAGTCAACCGTTTCACGAGTTGAGTAGCGCTCGCCGCAAGAGGTACACTCGCGACGACGGCGCACTTGTGAGCCGTCATCAATAAGACGTGTGTCTAGTACTTTGGTATCGTCAGACTGACAAAATGGACAGCGCATTCTCCCCCTTAAATAATACTATTTATACCCATCAAGTGGGCACTAAAAAGAGTAAACCGGATGCTTGGCGCAAACGGTGGCTACTTTTTCTTTAA
>JABGOT010000133.1:0-4231 GCA_018648985.1 Candidatus Ruthturnera sp. | reverse complement strand
ATCGATGACTGATTGATTTTCTAAATCATCACAAATATCACACATCCAAGAAGCTAGATCACGACACTCAGCCTCACCAAAACCGCGAGTAGTAACAGCAGGCGTACCCACACGAATACCACTAGTTACAAATGGTGATTGTGGATCATTGGGTACAGCGTTCATATTAACCGTAATATGTGCATTGCCCAATGCTGCGTCTACCGCTTTACCAGTTAAACCCTGATCAATAAAACTCACTAAGAATAAATGATCATCCGTACCGCCTGACACTACATCAAAACCACGCTCGATAAATGTGTTGGCCATGGCTTGCGCATTTACCTTAACTTGATTTTGATAAGTTTTATATTCATCACTCATCGCCTCTTTAAAACAAACTGCTTTAGCCGCAATAATGTGCATTAATGGGCCGCCCTGAATACCAGGGAAAATAGCAGAATTAAGTTTCTTTTCGATTTCTTCATTGGCCTTAGCCAAAATCAAACCACCACGAGGGCCACGAAGTGTTTTGTGAGTGGTCGTAGTAGTAACATCTGCAATAGCAACTGGAGATGGATATTCACCCGTTGCAATTAGACCAGCAACATGCGCCATGTCTACCATTAAATAAGCGCCAATTGAATCAGCAATGTCTCTAAACTTCTGCCAATCAACCACACGTGAATACGCTGAGAAACCTGCAATAATCATTTTAGGTTTGTGCTCTTTAGCTAAAGCTTCAACCTGTGCGTAGTCAATCTCACCAGTTGATTCATCTAAGCCGTATTGAATGGCATTAAAATTTTTACCAGAAAACGAAGGTTTTGCACCGTGAGTTAAGTGACCACCATGCGCCAAACTCATGCCTAAAATCGTATCACCCGGTACTAGTAGCGCTTGGAAAACTGCTGCATTTGCTTGCGAACCAGAGTGTGGCTGTACGTTTACATAATCAGCACCAAACAATTCCTTTGCACGATCAATGGCTAATTGCTCAACCACATCCACATGCTCGCAACCGCCATAGTAACGTTTCTTTGGATAACCTTCAGCGTACTTATTAGTTAGCTGAGAACCCTGCGCTTCCATCACCGCAGGTGAAGTGTAGTTTTCACTAGCGATTAATTCAATGTGTGCTTCTTGACGGGCCTCTTCTGCAGTAATTGCATTAGCAATATCAGCATCTACAATGGCTAAAGTTTGGGATTTATCGAACATGGCTCTCCTTTTAATGTTATGCTTAAATTTGATTTTTTTATTTTAACCCACTTGGAGTAAAAATGACTCAAATATTAGTGCCCCTTGCCAACGGATTTGAAGAAACCGAAGCCATTGCTATCATTGATGTTTGTAGACGCGCAGGCATCAAAGTTGTCGTTGCTGGTGTAGATGGAAAAATCGCCATGGGTGCGCATGATATTCCCGTGGTAACGGATTGCTTAATTGATGAAGTTAATACTAAGCAATTAGACATGATTGTTCTGCCTGGTGGTTGGGTAGGTACACAAAGCCTGGCAACCAATACCACGGTACAATCGATCCTCAAGCAAATGAAGCAAGATGATAAATACATCGGCGCTATTTGTGCCGCGCCTTATGCGCTTAATACTGCTAATGTTTTAAGTGACAACTACACTTGCTATCCTTCTATTGAGACCAAAATACGCCTTGATGGCTATGATAAAAATACCGGCACCATTATCGATGGCAAGATAATCACATCACAAGCTGTGGGCACGGCTGTTTGCTTTGCACTAGAAATTGTAAAAACTTTAAAGGGTGACAATACCTATAAAAACCTTAAGAAAGAAATTTTAGCTGAATGTTAGAGGTATTCTGACACCTAGATCGATGGCGTATCTACAGGTATTAAAGATTGAGCTTTATTTAGCACTCTGTAATAGTAACAGCAAGCCCACCTAAAGAAGTTTCTTTGAATTTTTCAGACATTTCTTCACCTGTTTGCTTCATTGCGGCAATGCATTTGTCTAATGACATGAAGTGCTCCCCTGTTCCTCGCATAGCAAGAGATGAGGCTGTAAACGCCTTAATTGCACCAAAACCATTGCGCTCAATACAAGGAATTTGAACAAGTCCATTAACAGGATCGCAAGTCATACCAAGATGATGCTCAAGAGCAATTTCCGCTGCATTCTCGACCTGCTGTGGTGTGCCTCCTCGGGCAGCGCATAACCCGGCTGCAGCCATAGAAGATGCAGACCCAACCTCACCTTGACATCCTACTTCCGCCCCAGAAATTGAACTATTATGCTTAATCAACCCGCCAATAGCACTGGCCGTTAATAAAAAATCTCTCACTTGCTGAGTAGTTCCGCTCTGATGAACTACTAGATAGTACAAAATAGCAGGTATAACCCCTGCCGCACCATTTGTAGGTGCGGTAACAACCATATGTCCGGCTGCATTTTCCTCATTAACAGCCATAGCATAAGCACAAAGCCAATCATTTACATCGGCGCCATCAGACTGCTCTTTAAGTTGCTCATGCAATGCCTTTGCTCGTCGAGGCACATTAAGTCCGCCCGGCAATATACCTTCTTCGCCCAAACCCCTTTTTACACACTGTTTCATTGCTTTCCAAATTAAATCCAACCCCTGATTTAAATCTTTATCTGTGATTAGTACTTCTTCATTGAACTGCTTCATCTGAGAGATTGATAGGCCGCTTTCAATTGACATGGTTAGCATTGATTGCGCCGAATCAAAACTATAAGGAAAGTTGTCAATAGCTTGCATTTTAAGAGGCGCTTCTATCTGACTTATTTCGGCCAATGTACTTACAAAACCACCGCCAATAGAAAAATACGTTTCAGAAAAAATTATTTTATTTTTTTCATCTAATAATTCATAAATCATGCCATTAGGGTGTTCTGGCAAAGACTTGCCTTTATCAAAAATAATATCCTTACTGGCAGAAAATAAGATATTGTGAGTCTCGTCTATATCAATAGACGTGGCCTCCCAAATTTGATCTACAAGTATATCTAAATCTACATCTGCCACATCTTTTGGTAAGTAGCCATTTAAGCCTAATGCTATAGCTCGGTCAGTTGCATGCCCTTTTCCTGTTGCAGACAATGAACCTTTTAGTGTGCATCGAATAGAAGTGCCAGAAGAAATTTTATGGACTAAACAATACGTTTTAACCAGATGAGTGAATTCTCGTGCAGCCACCATCGGCCCCATAGTGTGAGAACTTGATGGGCCAATCCCAATTTTTAAAAGATTCAGAGCGCTAATAAACATGTTTGATTTTAATTATTTCTTCTATTTACCTTAAGAGTAGTTAATCTACTAACTATCAAAATCATACCATTAAATTAAATAGTAAGACCCTGAGAGTTTGCCCCTAATAGCCTTGTAAATATTGAGAATTATCCAAATACAACCTAAAAATACCAAATATTATCGATTTTTATGTAAAAATGGCTTATTTATGCCTATTATTGGTTAAAAACAGGCTTTTTTAAATGATTTTTACTAAAATTTCAGAAATTTTATCAATGACTTTATTTTGAGCCACAAATTGGGCAAAAATCATCTTTGTTAACTTTTAGTGTTCTAAAAGTTAAATCTAGCGCATCAATAATCATGAGCTTACCCACGAGTTGCTCACCGAGATTCAAAACTACTTTGATTGTTTGCAACGCTTGCATCGTACCCAACATACCCGCCACTGGCGCTAAGATGCCATTATCGGTGCAGTTCTCATCGTTATTGCCTTCTGTTGAATACAGACATTGATAGCATGGTTGGTCAACTTTATAACCTTTAAACACTGAAAGCTGCCCTTCAAAACGAATTACCGCCGCTGAGACTAAAGGGGTTGTTTCTGCAACACAAGCTTGATTCACTTTGAATCGAGTATCAAAGTTATCTGTGCCGTCAAGCACTACGTCGGCTTTTGCTATCCAAGTGTTTAAATTATCTTCACCAAGGTCTTTCACTGTGGTGATTTTAATATCTGGATTAATCGAGTGCATTTTCGCTTTGGCAGAATCTACTTTGAATTCGCCAATATCATCCGTATGGTGAATCACTTGGCGTTGTAGATTAGAGAGCTCAACTTTGTCAAAATCCGCAATAATAAGATGCCCCACACCTGCTGCTGCAAGGTACATAGCAGATGGCGAGCCTAACCCACCCATACCAATAAGCAACATGGTTGAGTCTAGTAATGCTTGCTGCCCTTCTATACCCACCTCTGGCAAGATGATTTGACGTGAGT
>JABGOT010000141.1 GCA_018648985.1 Candidatus Ruthturnera sp. | reverse complement strand
ATCAATATGGCTGGCAAAAACATCGCCGTTCTCACCAAAGCTGAGATTGCCGCTAAAGTTGGTATTGGTATTAACGATATTTTGACTGTCGTCGCCATAGATTTCACCCTTGGCTTTAACTAAGTTATCAAACCCGCCAAATTCACCAATGTGTGCATCTAAGGTATTGGTCACCACAGCAACATCAGGCTGTGCGATATTGCGTAAATAGGCAATCTCTCCAACATGATTAGCGCCCATTTCAACCACAGCGTATTGGTGTTGATCTTCTAGTTCTAATAAAGTCATCGGCACACCAAGATGGTTATTGAGATTGCCCTTGGTGGCGAGTGTCGGTGCTTTTAAACTTAATATATTGGCCAACATATTTTTAGTGGTGGTTTTGCCGTTACTGCCGGTAATGGCTATAACGGTTGGCTTAACATTATTCAAATGCCAGTGTGCGATATTAGCCAGTGCTGTTTGTGTATCTTCAACTAACAAGACAGGTAGATTGGTCGAAACAGACTTGCTTGCAATAATTGCCACTGCACCCATTTTTTCAGCTTCATTTAGATAATCATGTGCATCAAAATTATCACCAATCAGTGCGATAAATAAAGCACCATCCATGCGTTGTCTTGTATCGGTACACACACCGGTAAATTCAATACACTCGACTGTGTCAACGCCTAGTGCTGAGGCAATGGACTGTGTATTAGATGACAGCATTTTGTGCAATTTCGATATCACTTAAGACCAATGTCTTGTCTTTGAATTCTTGAGTGGATTCATGGCCTTTTCCGGCAATGAGTAGACACTCATTTTCATTCAAAGTGGTGATGGCAGTTTCAATAGCGAGTTGTCTATCGAGTGTAATATCTAGCTCGAAACTGTCGTCAATGCCGCTGAGAATATCATTAATAATGGCTTGCGGGTCTTCGCTTCGTGGATTGTCATTAGTGAGTACAATGGTGCTGGCTAGATCGCTGGCAATCTTACCCATCTTAGCGCGTTTGTCTTGATCACGGTTGCCACCACAGCCAAAGACAATGCGAATTTGATGATCTGGATAATGGCTTTGCAAAGTGTTAATGGCATTTTCGATGGCATCTGGGGTGTGGGCGTAATCAACCCAAGATAAGGTATTTTTAATGCGATGCATCCGACCCGTTGGTGGGAATAAGTGATGCAATAGTGGAATGATGCTTGAACGTTCAAAACCAAGTTGTTCGACGCTGTTGAGTGCAGCCAGAACGTTGGATAAGTTAAACCGCCCTAATAAAGGAGACTCAAATACAAAGCCATCAAGTTGGCATAAAAAACCTTGCGTTGTGGCGTTGATTTTTTCAAATTCATCTAGACTGTAGGTAGTTTGTGTGGCGTGTTTAGAGATGGCTAAAAAATCTGTATGTTGATCGTTGTCACGATTAATCACAACACTTTTGAGTGAGTCAAGAGCAAATAGTTTAAGTTTGGTATCTCGATATTCATCCAAACTGTGGTGATAGTCTAAATGGTCTTGCGTGAGATTGGTAAAAATAGCTTGTTTAAAATTAATCCCTGCGACTCTGTTTTGATCCAGCCCGTGAGAAGAAACTTCTAATACTGCCGTGTGAATACCATTTTGATGGTATTGGTGAAGTGCTTTATAGAGCGTTAAAATATCGGGTGTGGTGTTATTAGAAACCACAGCGCTATGGGTGATACCTAAGGTGCCAATTAGACCATTTTTGACCCCGAGCTGATTTAATAATTGTGAGATAAAATAACTCACCGAGGTTTTACCATTGGTGCCAGTGACGCCAATTACTTCCACCTGCACCGCTTGAGGGTAATAAGTACTCGCTAGCACTGGCAAATGTTGCTTGAGATTATCGACACGCACGCTTGGCACGCTACAATCAAAATCTTGTGAATCAATCAATACTGCAACACAGCCGTTTTCAATGGCTTGATCAACATAATCAACACCATGAGAAGACTGCCCTTGTAAAGCAATAAATACATCGCCGGTTTGTATGTTGGCTGCATTCAAACACAGGCCTTGAGTTTCGACATCAATCTTCGTGTCAACAATATCAGTTAGTAGTTCATTCAAATTCATGTGGGTATTATAAAAGGTTTATTGCAAAATAAGACTTAATGGCGTTCCTAGATAGAAATATTTATTGGTATTTGTAACAATAAATATTCTAAAGACTGAACCTATAGCTACTTTTTGATAAAATAATGGCTTTAAGTATATTGAAGGAGCGGAAATGGCTTTAACAAGAAGAGATTTTATTAAAGTATTGGGTGCTGGATCAGCGGCGGGTTTAATCAGTGGTTGTGGTAGTGATGCTTCGGCGAAATTGTCATCACAAGATAACATGTATGAAGTCCCAAAAACCGGTAATGCGCGTATTTTGCACATCACTGACACCCATGGTAATTTATTACCCAACTATTTTCGCGAACCAAATGTTAACTTAGGCTTTGGCTCTACTTTTGGCCAATTACCACATGTTGTTGGCAATAAACTTCTTAAGCAAATTGGCGTTAAGCCAGGCTCGCCTGAAGCTCATGCTTTTACTTATAATAATTTTGAAGAATTAGCTGCTAAATATGGAAAAACCGGCGGCTTTGGTCAAATCAAAACGGTTTTAGATTCATTGCGTGAGAGTGCTGGTGGTGTACAAAATACACTAACCGTTGATGGTGGCGATACTTGGCAAGGCTCTGGCACTTCACTTTGGACGCGTGGCGCAGATATGGTTGAAGCCACTAACATGTTAGGTGTCGACGTAATGGTCGGCCACTGGGAATTCACTTATAAAGAAGCAGAGACTCTTAAAAATATTGGATTTTTTAAAGGTGATTTCTTAGGTCAAAACGTACGCATTATGGAAGATGCGCTAATGGGTGATGACTATTTCACCATGACGGAAAAATACGATGGTAACGGCTTGTTTGATGAAGATGAAGCATTGCCATTTAAGCCATATGTTATTAAAAATGTAGGCGGACACCGTATTGCCGTGATTGGTCAAGCATTCCCAAGAACTTCAAACGCCAACCCGCAGAAATACTTCTTTCCAGACTGGTCTTTTGGTCTGCGTGAAGATGAAATGCAAGAGCTGGTAACGGATATTCGTGAAAATGAAAAGCCAGATGCAGTGATTGTAATATCACACAATGGCATGGATGTTGATATCAAAATGGCTTCACGTGTGGTCGGTATTGATGCATTTTTTGGTGGTCATACGCATGACGGTATGCCTAAGCCTATTGAGGTTAAAAATGCGGGCGGTGTTACAGTGGTTACTAACGCCGGTTGTTCGGGTAAATACATTGGTGTGATGGACCTTAACATTGTTGATCATAAAGTTTCTGGTTATGAGTACAAAATGTTGCCAATTATGACTAATTTGATCAAACCAGATGCAGCAGTTGTCTCGTTTATTGATAAGATGCGTAATACCAAATACGACAAGAATGTGGTTGAAGCACGTAGCAGTGAAATGAGTAATAATCCAGATCGCGTGGGTAAAACTTACGATGAAATTTTGACTGAGAAGTTGTGTACCACCGAGCAAACACTTTATCGCCGTGGTAATTTCATGGGTACTTGGGATCAAGTTTTAGTTAACTCCTTGCGTGAAGAGCACAGTGCAGACTTTGCTATGTCGGCCGGTGTACGTTGGGGAACATCAGTGCCAGCAGGCCATGATGTCACCATGGAGGACTTAATGACGAATACTTCTATGACTTATGGTGAAACCTATGTGAGTGAGCTTAAAGGTGCGCAACTCAAAGACATTTTAGAAGGTATTGCTGAAAATTTATTTGTACAAGATCCGTACTTACAATCAGGTGGCGACATGGTGCGCATGGGTGGCATGGACTACACCATTGATCCTGCTGCAGGTTTGGGCGAACGTATTAGTGACATGAAAGATGATGAAGGTACGCCAATCGACCCTAACAAATCGTACAAAGTATCGGGCTGGGCACAAGTCGGCAGTATTGGTAATGGACGTTTAATGTGGGATGTAGCGGCAGATTATTTGCGTAAGCAAAAACACCTTAACTTGTCTAAGGTAAACCACCCAACCATTAAAGGTGTGAAAGATAACCCAGGTATTGAGAATTACGATGGTGAGTTAATTTAAGTGTTAATAACAAGATAATCAAACCCCGCTAGTCGGGGTTTTTTTTATGATGAAATTATTTCTAACCTTATTATTATTGTTAAGCTCGTTCGTAAAGGCGGATGTGGTTAAGCCTGCGCTAATAGAAATATCAATCTTTACCCCTCAAGGGGGCACTGGAAAGAGTGAGGGTAAAACGCTTGAAGTTGAGATTGATCTAAGTCTTGAAGCGGCAATGACCGGTATTGGTACTCAATACAAAAAAACCACTGATGCGCCAAACTCAGATCGTTATGATGAGCTAAGAGCGCTCGAACCCGATGTATTGCGTAAACGTTTTAAGGGTTTTGAAACTGAATTCTTAAACAGTCTTGAATTGAGTATTAATGGTCAGACCCAGGTATTGACGTTAAGTCATGCAAAAATTGACATTATTGGTTATAAAAAACGACCGAGAAAAACCATTTTGACTTACCAAGTAAAACTCAGTGAATGGCCAAAAACATTGGCTTGGCAATATGGGAGGATCTATGGTGATAGTGCGTTACGTTGGCAAATGTATAAAAAGGATGAATATAATTGGAGTCAATGGCAATGGTTACGCAATGGAAAACCCAGTAGTGTGATTGACATCAACCATCCAGAACCACTCACCACCACCCAGCGTTTTTTGCAATTTACTTCGATTGGATTTGACCATGTGATTCCTAAAGGTTGGGACCATATTTTATTTATTGTGGGCATGGCGCTTTCGTCCTTATTATGGCGACAATTATTATTATTGGTTACTACGTTTACACTAGCACACACGCTGACATTAGGCTTAGCAATGATTGGCGTGGTGGAGGTATCGGCACGTATTGTTGAACCACTGATTGCTTTTTCTATTGTTTATGTGGCGATTGAGAATCTGATGACGCACCAATCCATCAAGCGTAAAAGTATTGTTGTATTTTTATTTGGTCTAATTCATGGTTTGGGTTTTGCCACCATGCTCAAAGAGTTCGAGATGGCACCGGATTCTTTTGTAACCACCCTGATTGGTTTTAACGTGGGCGTAGAGTTGGCACAAATTGTTATTGTCTTAGGTGTGGTCAGTGTACTGTTGACACTACGCAAGCTAAAATTGAATTATCGACAGTTGGCGGTTATTCCTGCTTCAATCGTTATTGCCTTGATTGGAGTTTGGTGGGGCGTAGAAAG
>JABGOT010000132.1 GCA_018648985.1 Candidatus Ruthturnera sp. | reverse complement strand
CTCTCAGGTGATCGCATTCAAGAACTCTACCAACGTATTGTTAATAATGACTTTAATACAGGTCATGGCACTTCAACCAAAGTTGATATCGAGCAAGACTATATTGATCGCATTAAATCAGACATCAAGATTGATAAACCGCTAAACATTGTTGTCGACGCAGGTAACGGTGTGGCTGGTAATATTGCACCTAAATTATTCGAGCAGCTTGGCGCCAACGTTACCAAACTATTTTGTTTAGTTGATGGCACTTTCCCTAACCATCACCCCGATCCATCTAAACCAAAAAATCTCGTTGATATCATTCAAGAAGTTAAAGATACCGGCGCAGATATGGGTTTTGCCTTTGATGGCGATGGCGATCGACTCGGCTTAATTGACAATAAAGGTAATGTTATTTGGGCAGATCGCCAAATGATTTTATATTCAAGAGATATCCTTGAACGCAATAAAGGTGCCAAAATTGTTTTTGATGTTAAGTGCTCTTCCCTATTACCTAAAGACATTGCCGAGCATGGCGGCGATCCAATCATGTCACGCACTGGGCATAGCTTTATTAAGGCTAAGCTTAAAGAAACCGGTGCTGCCCTTGGTGGTGAAATGAGTGGCCATATTTTCTTTAAAGAACGCTGGTACGGGTTTGATGATGCTCTGTACACCGGCGCAAGATTATTAGAAATTATGTCAAAAACCAACAAAACTTGCGCCGAGGTTTTTGCCGATTTACCCGATAGCATCAATACACCAGAAATCAATATTCACTTTGACGAGCAAGGCGACCAATTTAAAGCCATGGACAAGCTTGCTACAAATGTCAATTTTGAAGGTGCTGAGATCACCACGATTGATGGTGTACGTGTAGATTATCCTAACGGCTGGGGCTTGGTCCGCCCTTCTAACACTACGCCATGCCTAGTATTGCGTTTTGAAGCGGATAATCAAAAAACCATAGAAGAAATCCAAACAAAATTCAGAATTTGGTTAGAAGCTAACGATATTCCCACCAAAGACTTCTGATTTTAATTATTTACGAAATTTCTTAAAAAATAGTAAAAAACCCTTGTTTTTATCCTAAAAATAGCGTTTTTAGGCTGTTTTTATCAATTTATGTGATTTTTTACTGTGAAATTCGACTCATTCGTAAAATTTGCTAAATTTTGAAGTGATACTGTATTTTTCACCTTTATAAATAAATGACAACTTGTTTGCATGAAGCATTAGTCGCTTTGCACCCGTCAAATCAGTTCTATCTTCATCTGACAATGTCTTTTTTAAACATTGATCAGCTGTTTGATCGTCCACCCCATAAATAGGATCACCTGTAATTGTATGGCCAATTGAATCTAGGTGTACTCTGATTTGATGCTGTCTGCCAGTAATAGGTATAGCCTTTACTAAGGTTGTATTATCTTGTTCATTAAATTTTAAAGGCTGAATGTGTGTTGTTGATGCTTTACCATCTTGATTTTCACAAGTCATTTTTATGCCAATGATGCCGTTTGATTTTGAGATGGGTTTATCGATGGTAATGTTGTCTTTAATCTGGCCTTTAACTAAAGCCAAATATTCTTTATTACACTTTCTATTTTCAAACAAGGTTTTTAATATTGTACTTGCCTGCTTGTTTTTAGCTACTAAGACCAAACCTGAAGTTTCAGCATCTATTCGGTGCGCTAAATCTGCTTTATCACCAAAATGATATCTAATTTCATCAAGCAGGCAATACGGTGTATCTTTTCGAGTGGGGTGCACCATAATGCCAGACGGCTTGTCAAAGACGGCAAAATCTTCAACTTCAAACATGGGTTTTAAGCCTCTTGTACGTCCCTCAAATACAGCTACTTGAACGTGTTCAAAATCTATGATTTGTCCATTTTTTAAGATGTTACCTTGGTCATCAAACACTCTATTTTTAGACAAAAGTTTTTGAGAGGCCGATGACGATAAGCCAGCCTCATCTAACAAGAAAGACTGAATTTTCTTACCTTGAACGGCATTAAATTTTTTAAGTACAAATGGCATTTATACTGCTTTTACAAAGTAAGATTTTTGTTAAATGACTAGTGAAGCCAAGCCCAGAAAAGCAACAAAACCGATTACGTCAGTAATGGTTGTGAGGATTACACCGCCTGCCAATGCAGGATCGATCTTAAACTTAATGAGTAGCGAAGGCAAAAACGCACCGGAGAAAGCTGCAAAGATTAAATTAACAATAATGGCTAGTGCAATAACAACACTAAGCATCATGTCTTCGAACCAGAAGTAAGTGGCGAGTGCGATAACAACTGACCAGATCACACCGTTTAAAAAACCAATTGCTACCTCTTTATTCATTAATACTTTAAGGTTGGATGTGGTTACTCTACCGGTAGCAATACCACGGGTTACCAAGATTAAGGTTTGGGTGCCGGCAATACCACCCATAGATGCCACCACTGGCATTAGGATTGCTAAGGCAATTTTCTCTTGCAAAGTAGCTTCGAATAAGCCGATAAAAAACACCGCAATAAAGACAGTAATCAGGTTAACACCTAGCCAAACGCTTCGGCGTTTAGAGCTTTGCATTACTGGTGCAAACACATCTTCTTCTTCGTCTAAACCCGCCATTGACATCACTGAGTGCTCGGCTTCATCACGAATCACGTCAACCACGTCGTCAATGGTAATACGGCCAATTAGTTGGTTATTTTCATCAACAACCGGTGCGGAAATCAGATCGCGCTGCTCAAACAAGTGTGCCACTTCTTTTTCAGGCATGTCTGCCAAAATCGGCTTCAAAGTTTTGTTAATCAACGGATTAATATTTTGCTCTGCCTCATTGGTTAACAAGGTAGAAATATGGATTGAACCTAAATATTTGTAAGCACGATCAACCACAAATACCTTGTCGGTATCGTTTGGCATTTCTTTTAATAAGCGTAAATAACGAATCACCGTACGCACATTCACATCGTCACGCACGGTGATAATGTCAATGTTCATCAGCCCACCTGCCGAGTCCTCCGGGTAAGATAAAACATGCTTAAGATATTCTTGGTGCTTGTGATCTAACGTGAGCAATAAGTTGTGTACGGCCGACTCAGGTAGATCGGGCACAATGTCTGCAAGATCGTCCATGTCCAGACCTTCAGTGGCCTTTACAATGGCATCGACATCCATTTCACTTAACAGTTGAGACTGAACATCCTCGCTCAGATCTTTAAGAATATCACCTTGTGTACTTGGATCAATGGCCAGCCAAAGCTGGGTTCTGTCTTTTGGTGAAACACCTTCTAACAGGCGAGCAATTTCAGCCGAGTGTAAATTGGCGAGTTGAGCAGTGGCCTCTTCATACAAAGATGCCTCCAGAGACGTCATTAGTTTCTGGAGGCAAGCTTCGAAAGAAGTGTTTTCAACTTCTGACATTGGATTGATGTTCCTTTTAAATAAACTTAAGGCTTATCACCCTAAGTTAAATGACCTTTAGTTTTTCCTGTGGTCGTTTAATTTTTCTTTGTGCTTTCTAATTTGTGAATCTAGTTTATTAACCATTTGGTCAATAGAAGCGTACATATCGCTACTTTCGGCTTTTGCAAATAAATCTGCCCCGCTAACGTGAATAGTGGCTTCGGCTTTTTGCACATCTTTTTCAACGCCTAAAACCATATTGATATTAATCAAATGATCAAAGTGATGTTTAATTTTAGATAATTTTTCAGTAGAATGTTGCTTGATTGCCTCAGTGATATCGAGATGGTGACCAGAAATACTTAATTGCATAAACGCTCCTTATCAGATTAAAAAATATTCAACTTAATTGTGACATAATCCTAGCTAGATTGTAAAGTATTTGTTGCCATTCATAGCAAATAATAAGCACCATAAAGGTTGGTTTAAGGTTATAATTACTCTTTTTACTTATTCTACATTTAGGAGATAAACATGGACGCAGTTAGTCAAGAATCTAATGAATTAAGCGCAAAAAGAATCGCACTACAAAACACTTTTAAAGCTCATACAGATACAAACGGTTTTTCATACGAAGATTGGGTTAACCCACCAGCAGGTTCTTTCTATGAAGGCTACAAAAATGAGTTAGCTGAAATCGACAATCAAATGGCTCCGCCTTTAACATACCAATCATAATCAGAATTCTGATTGGTAATAAAAGCCCCGTTTGGGGCTTTTTTGTTTAGTGGCCAAGTTAAAAACACACTAGAAAAATTATGTCTTATTTAATGTCAAATTATGCACCGCTTGAAGTTACCTTTGTTAAAGGTGGAGGTTGCTACCTGACAGACACTAAAGGCGATCAATACCTAGATGCACTTTGTGGTGTTGGTGTTACAGGGCTGGGTCACTCTCATCCTGAGATATCACGCGCCATTCAGTCACAAGCACAAAAGGTTATCCATACAAGTAACTGGTACCATATCGAACACCAAGAGGCATTGGCTGAAAAATTATGCCAGCTATCTAATATGGATGGTGCTTTTTTTGGCAACTCTGGTGCTGAAGCCAATGAAGCCGCTATCAAAATTGCGCGCCTACATGGCCATACTAACAATATTGATAATCCAATTATCTTAACGGCTAATCAAAGCTTTCATGGTCGTACCATGGCAACCTTGTCTGCCACCGGTAATCCAAAAGTACAATCTGGCTTTGCACCCTTGGTTAGTGAATTTATTCATGTTGACTTTGATGATATTAACGCCATCAAGGCACATACTGATAACGCCAATGTAGTGGCTGTAATGTTGGAGCCTATCCAAGGTGAAAGTGGTGTGATTATTCCAGCTGATGATTATCTTAATCAAGTGCAGGATATTTGTCAGGCCAATAATTGGCTACTAATACTTGATGAGGTGCAAACTGGCATTGGCCGTACTGGCAAGCTGTTTGCTCACCAATATAACAACATAACACCTGATGTCTTAACCTTAGCTAAAGGTTTAGGTAATGGCGTGCCTATTGGCGCATGCTTAGCTAAAGGCAAGGCATCTAAACTATTTCAGCCAGGTTCTCACGGATCTACTTTTGGTGGCAATCCACTGGTATGTAAAACAGCGCTTGCAGTGCTTGAGGTTATCGAGAAAGACAATCTTCTTGGTAATACTATGCAGATGGGCGAATACTTACTATCAGGCTTTAAATCAAAGCTTTCGAACTCAGATAAGGTTTTAGAAATACGTGCAAAAGGCTTGATGTTGGCCATTGAGCTTAATCAAGATTGTTCAAGCTTATTAAACGCAGCACTTGATAAAAAATTATTACTTAATATTACAGGGCAATCAATTCGACTATTACCGCCACTAATTATGGGGAAAGCTGAAGCTGACATTATGATTAATACAGTCTGTGAACTAATTGACACCGTATAAACGAGAAAACCAACATGACAAAACACTTTATTAATTTAGACGATTTACCTAGCAATGATTTACAACAAATTATTGACCAAGCGATCGCACTAAAAAAACAACATAAATCTGGGGAAATTAACAAGACCCTTGAGAACAAAACACT
>JABGOT010000064.1:3357-5603 GCA_018648985.1 Candidatus Ruthturnera sp. | reverse complement strand
TTTTTTACTCAAAAACAAAGCCTTACCAAGGTAATACGAAAAATTTCGGAAATTTTACAAATGAAGCATTTTTGACTAAAAACGCCAGAAAGCTTTATGTAATAACGCCATTAGCGTTAATATTTCTAAACGACCGAGCAACATTGAGAAACTCAAAATCCACTTAGCCGAATCACTTATACCGCCATAGTTGGCTGCTACTTCACCCAAACCTGGGCCAAGGTTATTAATACTTGCAGCCGTAGCTGAGAAGGCACTGACTTGATCAAGGCCGGTAAACATCAGTGCGATTAGGATCATAATAAAGGCAATCACATACAGTGAGAAAAAACCCCATACCGAAACCAGTGTACTTTCACCGACACTACGCTGATTAAGTTTGATATTAATTTGTGCATTCGGATGAATGAATTTTTTAATCTCTTTCATTGCTAATTTAAACATTAAGAGCACTCTTACTACTTTAATGCCGCCACCAGTTGAGCCAGCACAAGCGCCAATAAAACTGGCAAAAATAAGCAAGATTGGCAAGATAAATGGCCACTGCGAATAATCAGTAGAAGCAAAACCCGTGGTGGTGGCAATCGAAACTGTTTGGAAGATGGCTTGTCTCGCCGACTCACTTGCGCTTAGATAATAGCCACTGTCAAATAAATAAAAACCCACCACCAATGTTGTTGCTAACAAAATAAATAAATAAGTCTTGAACTCTGAATCTTGAGAATAAGTAAGGGCGTTTTTCTTTTGCCAAACAAAGAAATGTAATGAAAAATTAATACCTGCTAAAAGCATAAACACAATGGCTACTGACTCAATCGCACCTGAGTTAAAGTAACCAATAGATGCATCATGAGTAGAGAAACCACCAATCGCCACGGTTGAATAACTATGGCCTATCGCATCAAAGGCATTCATACCTGCTAGGTAATAACCCAATGCACAAACAACAGTAAAGCTAATGTAGATCTTCCACAGCGCTTTGGCAGTTTGCGTGAGTTTTGGAGTGAGTCTTTCTTTGGATATGCCGCTAGATTCTGCGTGGTATAACTCCATACCACCGACACCCAACATCGGCAGAATTGCCACCGCTAATACAATAATACCCATACCACCGAGCCACTGCAGCTGTTGTCGGTAATACAAAATCGCTTTAGGCAAGTCATCCAGCCCCGCTAACACCGTAGCACCCGTGGTGGTTAGGCCTGACATTGATTCAAAAAAAGCATCACTAAATGACATTTTGAGTGATTCTGAGAATAAAAATGGAATGGTTGCAAACAGCGACAAAACAAACCAAAAACTCACCACCACCAAAATCCCTTCTCGGATTCTAAATTCTTTTTTGGTGTTTTTAAACGGCACCCACAAAACAAAACCGCTTAATAATGTCAGTGAAAAAGCAGAAACAAAAGATTGCATTTCGTTTTGTTGATAAATAAAATCAACCAACATTGGTGGTATCTGCGTCAAACTAAATACCATTAGTAATAAACCAATGGTTTTGAAAACAATACTAAATTGCATGGCTATCCATTATTAGTCAAAATGCCCTTCAAACAATAACTCGACTTCGTGAATTTTGCTGACATCACTCAGCACAATGAGCACGTGGTCACCTTCTTTAATGACGAGCTTGCGTGAGCCCATAATAACTTCATCATTCCTTACTATAGAGCCAACGACTACGCCATCTGGTAGGTTAATTTCTTCAACTGTTTTACCCACTACATCAGAATGCGCCTCGTCACCGTGAACAATCACTTCAATGGCTTCAGATTTTCCTTGACGCAATGAATGTACCATCATGGTATCGCCTTTACGAATGTGCGCCAAAATACCGCTGGTGGTGATTTGGTCAGGTGAAATCACCATATCCACATCCTCACTTTGTTTGGCTAAATCTTCGTATACATTACGTTTAACCAAGGCAACAGTTTTGTGTGCGCCGAGGCGTTTGGCCAAAATAGACACAATCACATTGATTTCATCAGAGTCTGTAAGTGCTAAAAATAAATCAGTATTTTCAATACCCTCTTCTAACAACAACTCTTCATCAGAAGCGTTGCCGTGCAAAACCAAAGCGTCTTCAAGCTGTTCGGCAATCTCTACAACTCTATCTTTGTTCATTTCAATAATACGGACACGGTGTTTTTTTTCTAAATGCTTGGCCAAACTCAAACCAATATGCCCGCCACCAGCAATAATGATATTTTTATAAGCCCTATCAAGTCGTCTAAATTCTTTTA
>JABGOT010000064.1:0-3257 GCA_018648985.1 Candidatus Ruthturnera sp. | reverse complement strand
CGAACACGGGCTACTTTTTTATCTACTTGGTACAAAGTATGTGCCATCTGACAAGCCAGCATATTGCCTTCGTCAGACTTGGTTACCGCGATCACCATATCCATGGATTTAATGCCTGCTTCTTCTAGAATGTTCGGATAAGAGGCGTGCCCACAAACGGTTTTAATATCTAAATGGCGTTGTAAAGAAGATAAATTAGCCTCATCCTTATCAACAATAGTAATATCGTTTTCATCATCAGAGCCTAGATATTTAGCCAATGACGAACCAACTTGACCTGCACCCAAGATTAAGATCTTCATTTTTTATCAATCCCTAAATCTTTTAATTTTCGATACAGTGTTGTGCGCTCTAAGCCTGCCAACTCTGCCACTTTGGCGATGTTGTTGTTGTTTTCTTCTAAATGATGCTTAAAATATTGTGATTCAAAAATATTTCTAGCTGCCTTTAAAGGCAAGTCAAAATCAATACCGCTGATTTGCTGTTCTGGTCTGACAGATTGCTCAGATAAAAGCTTGCGCACCAATGGCAAAATATCATGCAAAGGTTTTTTTAAAAAATCAACAGCGCCCATGCGAATAGCCTTAACCACATCTTGATGTTCAGCATGGCCAGACATCATCACTACCGGCATTGAAAAGCCTTCACTCATCCACTCTTCTAACAAAGACATACCGTCTTGACCAGGCATCCAGACATCCATCATCACCAAATCAAAAGTCTGGTCTTTAACAATGTTTTTAGCTTCGGCGGCATTTTCGGCCAAAACCACGTTATAACTCACATCTTCTAATGTGTCTTTTATTGTTTCAGAATTGATACTTTCGTCATCAATAATAAGAATATTACCAATAATCATGCGCTCTCCTGTTGTGCATATTCAAATTCAATAGTAACGATGGCGCCATGTGGCTCTACGTTGCCGGCAAAAATTCGCCCTTCATGTTGTTCAATAATATTTTGTACAATTGCCATACCTAGCCCGCTACCTTTAACCTTAGTCGTGACATACGGCTCAAACACACGCTCAATCACCGCCTCATCAAACCCATCACCATTGTCTGTAATACTTAAGCGCACTATACCCTCCTCACTTAAATACTGGGTAGCAACATTAACGACTAAATCACGGTCTTCTTCAACCGATTCAGCTGCATTTTTTACCAAGTTAATCAACACTCTAGAAATACTGTTCGTATCCAAGAGTAATTCTGGAACATCGCCTGATAAATCATACTCAATGGTAATATTACTTTGCGCATCGTACAATGCAATAGACTGGTTAATCAACGCATTAAGATCCGCCGGCTTACGCTCAATCTGTGGTGTATTGGCATAATCTGCAAATGCACTCACCATGGCGTCCATCGACTTCACTTGATCAATAATGACACTGGTGGTTTTATCAATAATCTCTAAATCTTTACCTTTGAGCGTTTCTAAAAATTTGTTTCTAAGGCGTTGAGCAGATAACAAAATCGGTGTTAATGGGTTTTTAATTTCATGTGCCATGCGCACTGCTACTTCACCCCAAGCCGCTTTTTTCTGCGCCCTCTTAAGCCTTGAGATATCTTTAATAATAATAACGTAGCCCAGTGCCTTGTCACTAGCATCAAGTACCGACCCTTGACAAGACAACAAAACATGTCGGTCTGGCAATGCCAGATCAATCTCCTCACTCCACTCACCCTGCTCTTGCTCGAATCGCTCTTGTGCCATTGAAAATAAAGGCTCTAAATAAATATTTTTTTCTGAGATTTTCCGACACAAGCCACCCATAAATTGCTGTTCATCATTAATGGCCAGTATCTTGCCAATCACTGGGTTAATTAATTGAATATTGCGATTTTTATCTAACCCGATCACACCAAAAGAATACTTCAAGATGGTTTCTAAATAGATATTATGCGTATCCAAGCCTTGTCTTGAAGCTTTAATTTGCCTAGCCATTTCATTAAACTGGCCAATCAGTTGACGCATATCCTCACTTTCTTCTTGATTGTGTACCAAGACGTTATAATTACCCCTGGCAATTTCTTTTGAGGCGACTGATAAATTATGCATTGGACGCATGAGCTGATCAATCATCCTAAAAACAATAAGTAAGACACTAAGAATGGTCAGCAAAACGGTTGAAGAGAAGCCTAATAAAAAGTTCTTTTGTGTGAGTGATGTATTAACATCAAATTTAATCGCATTGGCATAATTATAAAAACCTTTTACCTGCCCTAAAAAGCTTAACAGATTAGGGTCAGTCGCATAAACAGCAACAATTTTCATGTATTTTTTAATGGGCTTTCTAGCCAGGTGCCGTGTTGACATTTGCACTTGGAATAACTTGGATTGTTCGTCTTCAAACATGACAAAAGACTGAATGTCGGCTAACGGCTGATTGTCTTCAACCACACAAACATGATTTTCTTTACTTCTTGCAACTACCTCGTCTTTTTCATCAGATAGCTCAATATAACAAGCCCACTTATCATCCACCAAACCTTGAACAAAAATTTGCATGATATTCTGATAGTCTTTCTCTTCTTTTTTGTATTTTGAGTAATTGTCAATTTGTTGTAATAAGATCTCCGTATGGTCGAAATAACGGTCGTTCCTTACAACTTGTACACCTTGGTATAGCGCATCTACTTGATCAAGAAAAACTTTATTAAAGTTATTGTAGGTGTGTTGAGAGCGATCAACATTGTCTTGAATCGTTTGAAATGAAAACAAGTAAAAAGACAACACTGGCACAATCACCAATAATGGGACAATCTTAACAAAAGACCAAGTGAATTGCGTACCAACCACGCCATTTTCATTGTCTTTCTTAAGTTTTGAGATAGCACAAACAATATAATAAATCGCCACAAAAGACATGAGCACGTTATATGAAGCTAAAACCCACCACCAGTCTTCAATTAAAACAGGGTTTAAACCTAGATAAGACAGTCCGGCTAATGAAGTTAAAAATACAGCCGACCAAAACCACTTGTTTGGTGTTTTTTTGATCGCAAAATCTTGATTAAAAATCATGTTTTATCAGATTGCCTTTCATTGTCTCTCGTTTGTCTCTCATTGTTTTCTCATTTTCTGAGCTGATTATCTCATAAAAAAACATGTGTCATGTTTAATTGTTGCTAAAATACAACAATGATACAAACACAAGCGCAACTGCGCGATTTCCTTAACGCCATTCAAGGCGAAACTGAGCTTGCAATTGACACCGAATTTAAACGCGTCAGCACTTATTATCCAGTTTT
>JABGOT010000152.1 GCA_018648985.1 Candidatus Ruthturnera sp. | reverse complement strand
ATCCAGCCATGTTGGGCTATGCATTTTTGCTAATTTCTTATCCGTTGCAAATGACTACTTGGGTAAGTGAGTTTTTAAGTTTTAGCCAAAGCCTTGATGTGATTTTTAACTTAATCTCTGTTGATGGGTTGAGTGGCGCCACCCGACTGGATGACGTTAAAACCCAATTATCTTTAGGTTATTTAATCCATGAGCTTAACGTGTATTCAATTAGTCAATCGTGGATTAATATTGGGTTTTTATTAGGCGGATTGTACCTATTAGCTCGTAAAATTATTACTTGGCACATTCCTGTCGCTTTTATTGCAGGTGTTTTAGTGGTGTCAACATTGTTATTCATAAGTAATGATAAGATTTATATTCCTCCACAATTCCATTTAGTTTCAGGTGCAACAATGCTGGCTGCATTTTTTATTGCCACCGATCCAGTATCAGGAAGCACAACGCCAAAGGGTAGGTTAATCTATGGGTTTTTAATGGGTGTCTTGGTTGTGGTGATTAGAGTATTTGGTGGTTACCCAGATGGTGTGGCTTTTGCGGTATTGTTAATGAATATGATCGTACCATTGATTGACTATTACACACAGCCCAAGGTGTTTGGAAAATGATGAAAAATTCAATTTTAAAAGCTGGTGTTTTGTTGTTGATCTTTACAGCGATTAGTGTGTTTTTTGTCACATTAACGCAAGACACCACCAAGGAAAAAATCAAATACAACGAAGATCAGCTGCTCATCAAGCGTCTTGGTGAATTGGTATTAAGCTATGACAATAATATTCTTGAAGATAAGTTTTCAAAAGAGATAAAGCTACACGGATTAAATCAAGAAGTAGGTATTTACCCTGCCAAACGACAAGGAAAAGTCTTTGCTTATTTGGTCGAACATACTTACCCCAATGGTTATAACGGTAATATCCGTTTACTAACTGGGTTTGATATCAGCCATCAATTATTGGGTGTTAGAGTAATCACACATAAAGAAACCCCAGGTCTAGGTGACAAGATAGAAACCAGAAAATCAGATTGGATTAAACAGTTTGCTGGGCTGTCTTTATTCAACCCTCAGAAGAGCGATTGGAAAGTAAAGCGTGATGGTGGTGTGTTTGATTCGTTTACTGGTGCGACGATCACTCCAAGAGCGATTGTCAGCGCTGCTTACCAAGTATTGGTTTATTTTACAAAACATGAAATTAACTGATTTTGACTTCGACTTACCGAAGTTACTCATTGCCCAGAATCCACCAAAAAATAGAACAGATTCACGTCTTTTAGTACCACAATCGACTATTGTCGATTCATTTTTTCATAATATAGCAGCATTTGTTAAACCAGGTGATCTGCTGGTGATGAACAATACTCGGGTTATTCCTGCACGGTTATTTGGTCATAAAGCCTCAGGCGGCAAGGTTGAAATTATGATTGAGCGCTTACTCAATGAGCGCCAAGTTTTAGCCATGATGAAGGCTTCTAGGGCGCCAAAAATTGATAGTTTTATCACACTTGAAAATGGTGACAAGGTTCAGGTTATTGGCAAGGAAAACGGCTTTTATACGCTAGATTTTGTCACTGACTCATTGCTTAATTTGCTCGATAACGTGGGGCATATCCCCTTGCCACCTTATATTGAACGCAGTGATGAGCAGGCTGATCTTGAACGCTATCAAACTGTATTTGCTAAAGAAGATGGGGCGGTGGCAGCGCCTACAGCAGGCTTACATTTTGATGATGAATTACTAGCGTCTTTAAAAGAAAAAAGTATTGATCATTGTTTTGTTACTCTGCATGTGGGGGCAGGCACTTTTCAGCCGGTTAAGGCTGAAAAAATAACGGATCACAAAATGCACAGTGAATATTTTGAAATTGATCAAACAACGGTTGATAAAATTAATCAAACCAAAGCCGATGGCGGGCGAATTATTGCTGTAGGCACCACAGCTGTGCGTTCGATGGAGTCAGCCGCAAAAAGCGGGCAATTAAAAGCAACTAAAGAAGAGACGGATATTTTTATTTACCCAGGCTATGAGTTCAAAGTAGTGGATATGATGATTACCAATTTCCATTTGCCAAAATCATCACTACTAATGTTGGTAAGCGCGTTTATTGGTCGGGATAAGATGATGGAAATATATCAGCATGCGATTGAAAATAAATATCGATTCTTCTCGTACGGAGATGCCATGCTTTTGGAAAAACATAGTGACAAATAATAAGGATCAGGTCTTACAAGAAGTTTTTGGATTTGATTCTTTTCGCCCCTTACAAGAACAAGCAGTTGATAAAATTTTAGCCGGTGAAGATGTTTTATTAATCTTACCAACAGGTGGCGGAAAGTCACTTTGTTATCAATTGCCTGCGTTGTTAATGGATGGTATTTTGGTGGTTGTGTCGCCACTGTTAGCGCTAATGCAAGATCAGATTCTAGGCTTAGAAAGCAAGGGGGTTAGTGCGGCCATGCTGTCATCTATGCAAAGCATGGAAGAGATACGAGCAACTGAAAATGCGCTGAGAAATCAAGAGACTAAGGTTTTATTTGTTGCGCCAGAGCGTCTCAATAATGATTATTTCTTATCATTTTTAGATTCATTAAACATTGCGTTCTTTGCCGTTGATGAAGCACACTGTGTGAGTGAATGGGGTCACGAATTCCGTGCTGATTACCGAGAATTAGGCTTATTAAAAACACGTTTTCCTGATATTAGTGTTGCGGCCTTTACTGCTACAGCAACGCCACAAGTTGAAAAAGATATTGTTGCACAGTTAAATTTCAAACAAAGAGAAAACATTATCCGTGGCACAGTGTTCCGTGATAATTTATATATTAATGCTAATGTTAGACAAGGAAATGGCTATCAGCAGGTATTAAATTTCTTGGAAAATCGAAAAAATGAGCAAGGTATTATTTATGTGCAGTCTCGTGCCAAGACCGAATCTCTGGCTAAATTTCTACAAGAACAAGGTTTTCAGGCACAGGCGTATCATGCAGGATTAAGTCCAGCAGATAGAAAGTCTGCTTTCGCTAATTTTATTGGTGAGAAAACTGACATTATGGTGGCGACTATTGCCTTTGGTATGGGTATTGATAAAAGTGATATTCGTTTTGTTGTCCATATTTCGATACCAAAAACTATTGAAGCCTATTATCAAGAAATTGGAAGAGCGGGTCGAGATGGGGTTTCAAGTGAGGTTTTGTTGTTATATGGCACTGCTGATATAGGTGTACTCAGTCGCTTTATTGATGAAGTAGAAAATGAAGACTACCGTAATTTAGCATTTAAAAAACTTAATACCGTTAAGCAATACGCTTTCTCTGAAGGTTGTCGTCATCAAGCGATAAGTCGTTATTTTGATGAAAATAACGAGCCGTGTAAAACAATGTGCGACAATTGTAATGAACCCGATACTGAACGTAAAGATATTACCAAACTAGCACAAAAATTCTTATCAACCATTTACCGAACCGAACAGCGCTTTGGGCAGAATTACATTATTGATGTATTAAGAGGCTCTAAGGTTCAGAAAATTCTAAACAATCAGCATGAAGAATTATCTGTTTACGGCATAGGAAAAGACCTTAGTAAATCGCAATGGAAGATGATTGGTGATAGATTACTGGAGCTGGAATTGATTCGAGTGGGTGGTGAGTATGGAAATTTAGCACTTACTGACAAAGCCAGACCTGTTTTAAAATCTGAAGAATCTGTTGATATTCGTGCGGTGAATTTTAATATTAGTAGCAAAAATCCATCGCCATCTAAAAAATCTGTAAAACCTAAATATAATTTCGATGAAAGTGTATTTGAATCTATCCGAGCATTGAGATTGGAGATTGCAACAGAAACTAAAATGCCTGCTTATGTTATTTTTGACAATAAAACTTTACAGGCAATGGCGTACTTCTTGCCTAATAATAAAGAAAAGTTCCTGCAAATCAATGGTGTTGGAAAGGTAAAGTATGAAAAATATGGCGAACAATTTTTGACGTTAATCAACACACTGCGTGCTGATGATTTTCAAGAGCCAACACAATAGAGAGATTAATATGATTTTTGAAAATGAGTTAGTGAGTGTTGAAGTAGAGGCGAGCGAAATCCCTTGGATTAAGGTTTTTACTAAACGTAAGATTAAAGAATTTAGCGAGTGCACACCAGAAGAAAAATTAGAAATTTTCCGTATTATTGATTTTACTGAAAAATCAATGTTGGAATATTTCAATGCAGATAAGATAAATATTGCATCATTTGGCAACATGTTGCCGCATGTTCATTGGCATGTAATGGCGCGTTTTGAAGTCGATAGTTATTTTCCAGAGCCGATGTGGGGTGCCAAGCAAAGAGAATCACAACTAGATTTACCGAGTTTTGAGGTATTCTTTACCCAATTAGGAGAGCAGTTATGAATCAGTTAGAAAACCAAGGTCAATTAGACAAACTAAAACGCGAAAAAGATGCGGTATTAATTTTATTTGGTGGCGCACATTGTGGCGTATGCCAAACCATAAAGCCTCAGATTTTTGATAAATTCTCGAAAAAATTCCCAGATTTGGAAATGGTTTATATTGATTGTGAACAACTGCAAGAAGTTTGTGCACAGCACGGGGTTTTCTCATTGCCAGTAGTGCAAGTGTTCTTTATGGGGCAGAAGTTTATTGAAGAAGTTCGTGGCTTTTCACTGTTGGCATTAGAACAAGAGATTGAAAAAACTTACGAAAAAATGAACAGCTAAAGACGGTCTTTGATTTTTTGAAGAGTCGGCACTTCTAGGTTAAACTCTTTTGCCAATTCTAAGGCTCTATTCAATCTTGCTGGTGCTGATCTACCCATACAACCATGATTTAAATCACCCTCAAAAGCTTTAATCATACCTTGTTCTAATTGGTTTTCATCAAAAGACTGTCCGGTCAACTGAGCTTGTAAAGTTAGTACATCTTTTGATACATCACGCATTAGTGCTAGATTGTTATTGCGTAAGTCATCTACATTAGCGCCAGGCTCAATTACCAGCCCGGCAATATTGGTGGTTAAGATATAAAGATTCTTAAGTACCAGCTCGAATAATAATGCATCTTCATTGGCAACAACATGAGCAGGAATATCAATTAGCGCTAACGAGTCACAGAGTATTTGAGCTTTTGCACCGTAAGCTGGTGAAGATATTAGTACTTTAGAATCCATGCCTTTTTTCTTTTCAAACCAAACTGAAATAATACTTGGGTTTGTAAAGTTGTAAGCTTCCCAAGCACGAGGTAAAAGCTCATTTTGCATCATCGCCACACGATCTTTCCATTCAGAAGGAATAGAAGACAGTGCAGATTGTAGATCACCTTCTGCCACGCAAACCAAAATTAGTTCGGGGTCGATGCTGACTTTTAATTCATCAATATCTGTGGCACGAGTGATTGGGTAGACTGGATAATTATTTTTAAGGAAAGCGCGAGCAAAAACACTACCAAGCTCACCAATACCTAAAACAGCAATGGGTTTTTTCATATTTTATATGTGGGGAAGGCCTTGCCTTCCTCAGTCATTAGTATTATTTTAAAATTTCTACTAGGGTGGAGCCCATAGTGGCGGGCGTAGGAGAAATGGCTACACCTGCAGCTTCAAGTGCTTTAA
>JABGOT010000055.1:26780-38543 GCA_018648985.1 Candidatus Ruthturnera sp. | reverse complement strand
TCTAACAATTCATCAATGTTCTCGTCAACCAAGTTTAGTGTGCGCTCACGATTATAAACGCTATCACGCAAACTACTATCGCCCTTAACGCTACGCATCAGGTTTTCATCAAAACCATAGCCAACCAATGCGTTCTTTTTACTCTTCCCAGTGTTCATAACTTAGATTATAGTCAATTCTTAAATGAATAATCGCTTGGGTTTGATGCTGCCATCTTCATCTGGCTCGCCAATGCCTAAAAACTGTTTGTGGTTATCAAACAGCTTAATCACTTCGAACGAGCCTTGCCCGTTCGAAGTAATAGATCTACCATACTTAATATCAATCGTTTGTTGCTCATCCAGATAAAGACTGTCAATGCTTGGCAACATGTCTTGTGTGGCAAATATTTTTTCATCAAGCAATTGATAATCATCGATTGCCAGGTTTTCCAAGTCTGCAAACTTAATCGTCTGCGTGATATCGATATGCGCAAAGCCAGTACGCCTGAGCTCAATCACGTGTGCGCCACAGCCCAGCTTGTTGCCAATGTCTTCAATCAAAGTGCGAATATAAGTACCTTTAGAGCAGGCCACTTCCAAACTAACAACGCCATTTTCATAACCCAAATAATCAATATGATGGATGGTCACTGGGCGTGGTGGCCTATCAATCTCAATGCCTTGTCTGGCGAGTTTGTATAATGGCTGTCCGTCTTTTTTAAGGGCTGAGTACATCGGTGGTATTTGCTCGATATCGCCAACAAATTGATTAACAGCTGTGCGAATTTCTTCATCGATTAAATGTTCAAAAGGCTGGGTTTTTATTGTCTCGCCTTCGGCATCACCGGTATCTGTCATTTGGCCCAGTTGTCCACGCACAAAATAACGTTTATCATCATCGAGTAAAAAGCCTGCCACCTTGGTGGCCTGGCCCAAGCAAATTGGCAGGATGCCGCTGGCTAATGGATCTAGCGCACCCGTATGACCTGCTTTCTTAGCAAAGAATAATCGTTTGACTTTTTGTAGAGCGGCGTTTGAGCTTAAGCCCGTGTCTTTATCAAGCAAGACAATGCCATTAATGTCTCTGCCTTTTGGATTGCGCCTAGACATCTGGCAATGCGTTAAAGTTTAGACAATAAATCTTCGATTCTGGCGCCAGTATTTGGCGCAGGATCAAAAATAAACCTTAGTGCTGGTGTATGGCGAAGATCTAGTGTTTTTGACAAGCGCGAACGGAAAAAACCACCGGCTTTATTTAGTAATATTTCAATCGTTGCTTGGTCTGATTCTGGCACGGTATAAAACACCCTAGCACTACTCAGATCACGACTGGCCAAGACATCCGTTATGCTCACTGATTGCAACCTTGGGTCTTTGGTTTCGTTTTTTAATAAGGTAACTAGCTCTCGACGAATTAATTCATTAACACGTTCGACTCGGTAGGAAGGTTGGTCTGCCATTAACTAAAAGGTGCTTTATAAAGTACGAGCAGTTTCAATACGCTCAAATACTTCGATCTGGTCGCCTGGCTGAACATCGTTATAGCCTGCTACACCGATACCACACTCAGTACCTGATTTAACTTCTTTAACATCGTCTTTAAAGCGTCTTAGAGATTCTAGCTCGCCTTCAAAGATAACCACACTCTCACGCAATACACGGATTGGTGAATCTTTTCTAACCACACCTTCTTCAACCATACAACCTGCGATATCGCCCAATTTTTGTGAACGGAAAACATCCTTCACGTTGGCAATACCAATGATGTTTTCACTTAATGCTGGGCTTAACAAACCACTCATGATGGCTTTCACATCATCAATTAAATTATAGATAATTGAATAATATTCAATACGTACGCCTTCAGCATCGGCTGTCTTGCGTGCAACTGCATCGGCACGTACATTAAAACCAAGCACCAAGGCTTCTGAAGTTGCTGCCAAATTAATGTCAGTATTATTAATACCACCCACACCGCTTGAAACCACTTTAACACGCACTTCATCAGTCGATAACTCTTCTAACGCTTCTACCAATGCTTGTGCTGATCCTCGTACATCAGATTTCAACAACACGTTAACCGTAGAAACATCGCCTTCTTCCATTTTCTGTAAGAAGTTTTCCATTTTCGATGCTTGTTGTTTTTGTAATTCTGCTTCACGTTCTTTGGTCTTTCTAAAGTCAGCTACTTCACGTGCTTTACGCTCACTCTCAACCACTAATACTTCATCGCCAGAATTTGGTATACCTGACAAACCAAGTACCTCTACTGGCGTTGATGGACCTGCTTCTTTAAGAACCTTGCCTTGGTCATTAACAATTTGTTTAACCTTTCCGTATTCTAGGCCAGCGATCATAATATCGCCTTTTTTCAAAGTGCCCGATTGTACTAAGATGGTTGTTACCTTGCCACGGCCTTTTTCTAAACGAGCTTCTAATACTGTGCCGTTTGCTGGGCCCTTAATAACCGCAGAAAACTCTAACACTTCTGCTGTTAAAGTAATCGCCTCAAGCAATGCATCGATACCTTCACCGGTATGCGCCGAAACTGGCACCATCATCACATCGCCACCCCAGTCTTCTGAAATAACGTCATGTGTTGAAAGCACTTGCTTGATCTTATCAAGATCAGCGCCTTCTTTATCAATTTTATTAATTGCAACAATCACTGGCACACCCGCTTGTTGAGAGTGCTTAATTGATTCAATCGTTTGCGGCATTACACCATCATCTGCTGCAACCACTAGAATAATAATATCGGTTGAATTTGCACCGCGAGAGCGCATTTTAGAAAACGCTGCGTGCCCCGGTGTGTCGATAAAAGTAATCTTTCCGTTGTCAGTATCAACTTGATACGAGCCAATATGCTGAGTAATACCGCCGGCTTCACCATCGGCTACTTTAGCCTTACGAATGTAGTCTAATAAAGAAGTTTTACCATGGTCAACGTGACCCATGATGGCTACCACTGGCGGTCTTAAGCTTTCATCACCTGTTGGCTTTGCTTTTTCAACTAACTTGTCTTCAATGGTTTCTTCAACTGCAGCAACACCTTTATGCCCCATTTCTTCAACCACTAACAAAGCAGTATCTTGGTCAATCACATCATTTAGCGTTACCATAACACCCATGCCCATTAGTACTTTTAGTACTTCTCCGGCTTTGGTTGTCATCTTTTGGGCTAAATCACTGACCTTAATATTTTCTGGTACTGCAATATCGTGCATTACCTTTTCAACTGGCTTTTGGAAGCCATGCTGTGCCTGCTCTTCTTGAGTCTTTTGGCTTAAACGTGTTCTGTCTTTCTTCTTTAGCTTGCGGTTTGGATTATGTCGAGCCACATGCAACTGTCGACGTCCATTACCACTTGGCGCATTGCGCAAACGTTTTGGTTTTTTATCTTCAGTGGTAGCAGGGGCTTTAGTTTTATTGGCCTCGTCTTCTTTCGCTTTTTGTTTGGCAGTCTCTTGCTGTTCTTTTTGCGCTTTTTGTTTGTCTTTTTGTAAGCGCGTCATTTCTTGACGCTTGGCATCTTGTGCTAATAATTTTTCATCTGCATCACGGCCTGCTTCTAACGCAGCTTGCGCTTTAAGCGCTGCTTCATTGTCAACAGAATCACTGGCTTGAGGCGCTGATTTTTTAACGCGCTTTTTCTTAACTTGCACTTTAATACCGCCAGCACTCGAGCTTGACTTAGTACTAGGCTTGCGTGAAACCGACATGCTCGATTTGCTGGTTGAGCGCTTCGACAAACTGCCCATCAAAATTTTACGTTCTTCAGCTGAGATCTCAGAATCTGCCGTTTTGCCATCAATACCGGCATTCACCAAGATTGAAATGACTTCGTCTGGAGTCTTTTTCAGTAATTTAGATAACGTTTGAACTGTGTGTGCCATAATGCTTGCCTATTGTTTTATTTGTTTTTAATTAAGTTTTTTTATCTTTACTTAATTTAATCAAACCATCCTTCATTTTCTCTTGCGGTCATAATAACAGCCGATGCTGCTTCAGTGTCCATATCTTGAATGTCTAATAACTCATCGATTGATAATTCTGCAAGGTCGTCTACTGTTGCGATATCTGATTCAATTAATGCTTGCGCTAAGTCTTCACTCACACCCTCGACACTCATCAATACTTCAGAAGACTCTGCATCGCCTAATGCCTGCACCAACTGCGCGTCAGAAGCACGCTCTTGCAATTCTTCAACCATAGAGGCGTCGAACTCTTCAATACCTTCTAAGCTAGAAGCATCCGCATCAGCAACTTCATCAACACTACCAAAGCCTTCATCAATTAATACGCCAGCTACTTCAGAATCAACACCTAATTTTTCAGCTAATTTTTCACTGGTTTTTTGGTTTTCTTCTGCTTGCTTCTCGTCTGATTCGCCCACTGACATAACATTAAGCTTCCAGCTGGTTAGACGTGAAGCCAATTTAATATTCTGACCACCACGACCAATAGCCAAGGCTAATTGGTCATCTTCAACAGCAATATCCATTGAATTTTTATCTTCATCAACGACGATGGCGCTTACCTCAGCAGGTGCCATCGCATTGATTACAAACTGAGCAGGGTCTTCGTCCCAAAGGATGATATCTACACGCTCGCCGTTAAGTTCGTTTGATACAGCCTGTACACGTGCACCACGCATACCAATACAAGAGCCAATTGGATCAAGGCGCTTGTCTTTTGCTTTAACGGCTAATTTTGAGCGTAAACCAGGGTCGCGACTAGCACCCATAATTTCAATCACGCCTTCAGAAATCTCTGGCACTTCCATCTCGAATAATTCAATCATCATCTCAGGCACTGTACGACTTAAGAAAATTTGCGCACCACGTGGAGAAGATTTCACCTCTTTAATATAGGCTCTTAAACGATCATTTTTACGTACCGATTCGTTTGGAATTAGGTCAAATTTAGAAATCATACCGTCAACACCACCCATATCAACATAGGCGTTACCTCGGTCAACACGCTTAACTGTTACCATAATGACTTCGCCCACACGCTTGGTGTAGTCTTCAACAATGACTTCTCTTTCAGCTTCACGTACTTTTTGAATGATAACTTGTTTTACGATTTGAGCAGCAATACGGCCAAACTCTTCAGTTTCCATTGGCTCACGTACAAAGTCATCAACGGCTATACCGTTCGCATCTTTGGCATGAATGTGTAGCTCTGTGTCAAATTCAGTGCCATCATCGTCAACAAAGTTTTCACCGTCATCAATAACCATCCACTGTCTGAAAGTATTAAACTCGCCGGTTTTTCTGTCAATTTCAACATGCGCATCAATGTTGTTGCGCTTCTTTGTTGCAACGGCTAATGCCTCTTCCAAAGACTCAAGTACGTCCTCTTGCGAGATGTTTTTCTCATTAGAAATTGCCTCAACCATTAAAAATAATTCTTTACCTTCCACGTCTTTCTCCTGCTTAAAAGTTGGCGACTAAATTCGCCTTTTCAATTAACTCAATGTCCAGCATCACTGGACCTAATTCTGTTACTAATTCAACACTGTTGTTGGTTTCACTGACACTGCCAATAGCACCAACAAATTTTCTTTGTCCGTTGATTGGCCTAACCAATCGTAATTTAATATCGTGGCCTAAAAAGCGTTGATAATGCCCAATATGAAACAATGGGCGCTCTACGCCTGGTGATGACACTTCTAAATTGTACTGGTTTGTAATAGGGTCTTCCACATCTAAGATCGCACTAACTTGTCTTGACACTGTTTCGCAATCATCAACACCAATGCCATTATCTGAGTCAATATAAATCCTCAGAGTGCTATGCTTACCGCTAGCAACATATTCAATACCTACAAGCTCATAGCCCATGTCGCTAATCACTGGATTGATTAATGCTTGGATTTTGTCAGCAATTTTTGCCATTAATTCGTCATCAAATAAAACTTAATAAAAACCCCCTAAAAAGGGGGTCGTAATTTTGGTAGCGGGGACAGGATTTGAACCTATGACCTTCGGGTTATGAGCCCGACGAGCTACCGAACTGCTCCACCCCGCACTAAAGGCGGCAATAATACGCTCTTATACTGAATAAGTCCAGCAAAATTTTAAGTTAATTCAAAGACTTTACTAAAGTCGGTTTAAATTCTACAGGCTAGATTTTGCAATATGGCTGGCGCCGTGAACTTTGATCTTGTAGCCTTGTGCCACTAAGTGCCTAACGTAGAGCTTGTTATAAGTAAAGAAAAATACAATATTTGCCAGGCCTAATGTCAATATACACAAAGGCGCCATCAAAAGTACCGACTTCCAATCACGACGATAAATCGCAGGGCAGAAAAATAAGCACAACGAAGTCCAAGAAAAACCCACAGGTGCGTGTTTTACTTCTCCAGTTTCAGCATTTGTTAGCGTCAGTGTTGTGTAAGCCAAATTCTTCTTTCTCCTCAATGGCCTCATTCTACACACTTTTGCTTATCTTTCAACACATTAACAAAAGTATAATACACACTATGAAGATTGCTGTACTGATGGATGATATTGCTAATATCAATCCAAAAAAAGATTCTTCTCTAGCGATGATGCTTGAGGCATCGCGTCGTGGCTGGGAAATTTATACCTTTGATACCACTGATTTATTTGTGGTGAAAGACGTTGTATCTGTACATGCAGCGCAGACCAAGGTTAAGGACAATCTTGACAATTGGTTTGAAAAACAACCAACTCTAGTCATTGAATTAAGTGAGTTCGATGTCATCTTAATGCGCAAAGACCCGCCGTTTAATATGGATTACATTTATGCCACTTATTTACTAGAACAAGCTGAAAAGTTAGGCGTTTTAGTGGTTAATAAACCACAATCGCTTAGAGATGCCAATGAAAAGTTATTTGCACTCAACTTTGCACACTGCATACCATCAACACTAATCAGCACTCAGATAAATCAAATTAAACCTTTTATTAAGACTGAAAAAACCGTGGTGGTTAAACCGCTCGACGGCATGGGTGGTACTGATATCTTTAAACTGAGTGATGGTGATAATAATATTGATGAAGTGCTAGATTACTTAACCCACCAAGGCACACGTCAAATCATGGTGCAAGAATTTTTAGCTGATATTGTTAAAGGCGATAAACGCATTTTACTAATTAACGGCAAACCAATTGATTACGCCTTGGCACGTATGCCTGCTGAAGGTAGTTTTAAGGGTAATTTAGCAGCAGGGGCAACGGGTATTGGCCAACCTTTGAGCGACAGAGACCGTTACTTATGTGAGCAAATTGGCCCCACCTTAAAAGACAAAGGCTTGATGTTTGTTGGGCTTGATGTGATTGGTGATTATATTACTGAGATCAATGTCACTAGCCCCACTTGCATTCGTGAGCTTGATGCGCAATTTAACCTTAATATTGCCGGTGACTTATTCGATGCTATTGAGCAGCAAATAAGTAACGCGTAAGCACCACACCCAGCCCTGCTGCTGATAACGACAACAACACATTCAATAGAATATTAAGGCTAGCTTGCCCATAATGCCCTAAGCCAATCATCTCAATCGATTCCCAAGACAGCGTTGACATGGTGGTCAATGATCCTGTTAAACCAATCAGTAACAACAAGCGGTAGGCTTCGTGTAATGCCGCTTTTTCTAAAATAATTACCACTAATATGCCCGCTAAGAACGAACCAACAATATTGGCACTCAACGTACCATAAGGAAAGGCGGACCCAAACGTTGTATTCATAAATTGCGTTAGGTAATAACGCACACTTGCGCCAATGGTCGCGCCAACACCGATGGCTAAAACTGTTGGAAAAAAAGTCATAATTGATTCCTTAATTGCTTTAATTTCTCATTGATTTTAATCTCTAAACCTCGATCCGAGGGCACATAATAAACTTGCTCACCTAGCGCTTCTGGAAAATAAGTTTGCCCCGTAGCAACCGCATCTGTTTCATCATGTGCATAACGATAGCCTTCGCCCTCGCCATTATTTAACCCGGCTGTGGCATTACATAAATGCTTAGGCACAGCTAGATCGCCTGTGGCTTTGGCCATATCCATCGCCTGATTAAAGGCCTTATAAACCGCATTTGACTTAGGCGCTACTGCACAATACGTAGCCGCTTGGGCGATAGCACGATTACCTTCCTTGTCGCCCACACGCTCATACACATCCCACGCATTAAGGGTAATTTCTAATGCTCTTGGGTCGGCGTTACCAATATCTTCTGAGGCAATAGCCAACAAACGCCGAGCAATGGTTTTAGGGTCACAACCACCCACCAACATTCTAGCCATCCAATATAGTGCGCCATCTGGTGAAGAGCCACGCACCGATTTGTGAAAAGCGGAAAGTTGTTGATAAAAAATATCCCCACCCTTATCAAAAACGCTAATTTTATCTTGTAACAGTTGCCCGATTGATTGCGCGTCTAATACACTCAACTTAGCCAAAGCAATTTGCTCAACAATATTAATCAAACGACGTGCATCACCACTGCTGGCATTAATAATTTGTGCACTTACTTCTTTGTCGTTGATTTCAAGCTGCTCATGTGCCAGCGCCCGATCTAGTATTTGAGATAATTCTTGTGCACTCAGGGGGTTGAGTACGTACACACTCAAACGCGACAAAAGCGCTCGGTTCAGCTCAAACGATGGGTTTTCAGTAGTGGCACCAATCAGTGTGATGAGGCCCGATTCGATATGTGGCAAAAAACCATCTTGCTGTGCTTTGTTAAATCGATGTATTTCATCAACAAATAAAATGGTCTTTTGCCCGATATTTTGAAACTTCTTGGCATTTTCAACTACCGCTCTTAGCTCTTTAACGCCGTCTAATACCGCACTCATTTGTGCAAAATGACCATCAACTTGGCTAGCAATAATGCGAGCCAAAGTGGTTTTTCCTGTGCCTGACGGCCCCCACAAAATCATTGAATGCAGTTGCTGACGATCAATTGCTTGCTTAAGTGGATGACTATCACTCAATAAATGCGACTGACCAAAAAAATCATCTAATATTTGCGGTCTTAGGTTTTCAGCCAAGGGTTTCATAGATTTATTTTTACCACTTTAAAATTATTGGTTTGATTCAATATCAACACAACTGGTAAATTAAGCTGTTTGGCTAGTGCTGTTGCTTTTTCACTGCCCATCGCCATCATGGCAGTGGCATAGGCGTCAGCCATCATGGTTTGTTTGTCGAGCACACTCACCGATGCTAAATCCGTCTTGGCTGGTAGCCCGCTACTTGGTGTCAAAATATGCATATATCGCACGCCCTCCCAAACAAAATAATTACGGTAGTTACCTGAGGTGGCAATCGCTTGATTATTTAAAGCAATAGCAATCGGCTTGGTGCCATTAGGACGCTCAACGCCAAGCGCCCAATGCTTGTTATTTTTTTTACCGCTTGCAATAACTTCCCCGCCAATTTCTACGAGAAAATTTTTCACCTGATGTTCTTTAAGTAAATTCGCCACTTGATCAACGCCAAAGCCTTTAGCAATGGCTGACAAATTAATATGAATATCTCTGGTTTTTTTTACTTGGCCGTTGTTTAATTGTAAATATTGAATAGACGACAATGGCAACAATTCACTCACTTGTGCTCGGCCTGGTTTTTTTGCTGTCTTAGTTATACCAAAACCCCACGCATCAATCAAACGACCCATGCCAGGGTCAAAATAACCTTGGGTTTGTTGATGAATTTTTTGCGACTGGCTTAGGACAAAAAACAATTCATCTGATACATCAATCCATTTATTAATCGGCTTTTGATTAAGCAAAGACAGCTCTGAATTTTTATCCCAAGTTGAAAAAGTTTTATTAACTTGGCTTAATGCCTGCTCAATCTGTAATTTAGAAACGCTTGAGCCAATGGCTTTAACCGTATAACTAGTACCCATGGTCGAGCCTGTGATTGTCTGTGTCGGCTGATTACCACCACAAGCACTCAAGCCTAAAAAGATAAAGATTAATAAGGCTCTAAGCATTATATAATTTCGACATGTTGAGACTTATTTTTTGCTTGTTATTAACGACATCTGCATATGCAAATGATACCACTGCGCGTAGCTTTGAATCATTCTTAGCAGATATCCGTGCTCAGGCCATTAGCCAGGGCATATCAACTGCCACATTAGACCAAGCCTTACAGGGCTTAACCCCCAACCCTAAAGTGATTAAGTTCGACCAATCTCAGGCGGAGTTTAGTCAAAATTTTTGGCGTTATTTAGGCTCAAGAGTCAGCCCCTACCGACTTGAAAATGGCAAAAAATTACTCCAAAAACACCAAGACACCTTTCAGCACAATTACAAAAAATACGGCGTACCACCACACATTATTGTGGCTTTTTGGGGTTTAGAAACCAACTATGGCAGCAACACGGGTAATTTAAGTTTGGTTCGATCTTTAGCTACCTTGAGTTTTGATGAAAGGCGTTCAGCATTCTTTACCGAGCAACTGCTAACTTTGCTTAAGCTAATTGATGACAACAAAATTCCATTAGACGCTCAAGGCTCGTGGGCGGGTGCAATGGGCAATGTTCAATTTATGCCAACCAATGTCGCCGCTTACGGTATTGACGCTGATGGCGACGGTAAGATCGGCCTATGGGATAACAAAGCTGATATTTTTGCCAGTGCCGCTAACTTTTTACAAAAAATTGGCTGGCACCGAGGCGAGCGCTGGGGGCGCGAAGTCACCATTCCATCAAACTTTGATTATCAACTGGCCAACCTTAGCACTAAAAAAACCGTGAACGAATGGCAAGCACTTGGCGTACGCACAACGACTAACGAAGACCTGCCCAGCTCCACCATGAATGCATCATTGGTACTACCAATGGGTTATAACGGCCCGGCTTTTTTAGCTTATCGTAATTTCCGCGCTATTCTCAGGTGGAATCATTCAATTCTCTATGCTCTGTCGGTCGGTCATTTGTCTGATCGCCTTGCCGGTACTCGACAATTATTTGCCAAACCGATTACTGAGCCTTCTTTAAGTCGTGACGATATTAAATTTATACAAACTTCACTCAATCAATTGGGTTTTGATACCGGTGAACCTGATGGCATATCCGGCCCTAAAACACGTGGCGCTGCACGTCATTACCAACGCGCCAACCAATTACCCATTGACGGCTATGTTGGCTATCAATTATTGCAACAATTACAAGCGTTGTGAGCATCACAACCTATCTGGGCTTTGATGTTGGCACTAAGCGCACGGGTGTTGCCATTGCTAATAGCTTAACTCTGCAAGCCAGTGGCATTGAAGTGGTTACCCATCATAAAGACGGGTCAACCAATTGGGAAGGCTTTGATGCGATTATCAATGCCCACAATGTCAATCTATTTATTGTTGGATTGCCCTTTGATCAAGATGGTAAAGAACAAGAAATGACTTTTATTGCCAAATCATTTGCTAGAAAACTTGAGAAACGTTATGACATCAAAACCCAGATGATTGATGAGTATTTATCTTCATCTGATGCCAAAAACCAACTAAAATACAACCATTATCATCCAAATGCCAAACGCGGTGAAGTTGATAAACGCTCAGCACAGTTAATATTGCAAACATGGTTAAATGAAAAAAGATTTGATTAGCAACGATGTTCAACTTAGCCCCGAGGGCAAGCTAATTCATTTATTAGGTCTTGAAGGGCTTTCCAAAAACCATTTAACCCACATTCTTGATATTGCCGATGGTCTCATTGATGATGCCGGTAATCTAAAAAAATCCAAAGCCCTTGATGACATGAGTGTGGCTAACTTATTCTTTGAGCCATC
>JABGOT010000055.1:3706-26680 GCA_018648985.1 Candidatus Ruthturnera sp. | reverse complement strand
TCAGATATTCAAGCACTCAAAACCTTAGGAACAACAGACATTCGCCTGATTGCGCCAACCGGATTGCAATATGGCTCTGAACGCTGTGCAACGGTTAAATGTTTTGACAACATTGAAGCAGGCTTAAAAGATTGCGATGTAGTTATGGTGTTGCGCTTACAAAAAGAACGCATGCTAGAAGCCGACATCCCTAATGAACAAGAGTACTTTGATAGCTACGGACTAACGGCCGAACGCTTAGCACTAGCAAAACCAGATGCTATCGTGATGCACCCAGGCCCAATTAATCGTGGTGTAGAAATCGATTCCTCTATTGCTGATGGTGGTCAATCTGTGATTTTACAACAAGTCACTAACGGTATCGCTGTACGTATGGCAGTAATGGAAATCTTAGCAGGTAAGTCTTAATTATGGAAAATCTAATTGACTACGATGAAGTCAAAAGCGTCTTACACAATCTAAATACAGATGACACTATTGCCAGTGCGCATGGAATCCTATGTGGCTTTGCTTGTATCAAACCCGACTTAGCATTAGACGATTGGCTCGGTGAAGTACTGGTAAGCATTGATCTTAACAACCTTAACGAAAAATCTGCCCACGAACAACTCGCACAAATCTACAACAACACGCTATTGCAATTGGGTGACGCCACACTAAACTTCCAGCTGCTAATCGCTGATGAAGACTGCAAACTCAGAGAGCAGGCCGATACACTGATTCAGTGGTGCCAAGGTTTTTTAGTGGGCCTAGGGTTACAAAAAATCTCCACCAACGACGAAGACGTGCTGGAGATGATTAAAGACTTTAGTGAAATAGCCAAGCTTGATGCCGAGGTTCTCGACAACGAACAAAATGCACAAGACCTAAGTGAAATTATCGAATTCGTACGCATGGGCACGCTACTTATCCAGGAAACACTGCAACCTTCTAAGCAAGATTACATCTCTCCAGAATTATTGCATTAAACCCTATTGCAATAGCCTTGTGGTCAACTCTGACCTTTAATTAGTATATTATAAAATTACGCTTTAATGATAGTGTTGCAAAACACTTGTATGTTGTTATTATGTCGCCTTAAAGCGCTTAAATCTTGAGGAGGAGGTAGCCGCCTAACTAAACTTGAGGAGAATAAAAAAAACGACTACCTAGTAGAAAATCATGAAATATATCTCGGGGGAGAGATTTATAATCTTCTAAGTATTATTATAACATAATATTAGAAAAATATAATATAGATTGTAAATTTATTTACAAAACAAGGACTAAAAAGTATGCATAAAAGCGTCAAGTACCACCCCAATAAAGGAGTAATAGCACTTCTAGCAACGCTATTCCTATTCTCTAGCAATGTATTTGCAAGAACCCAAGTGATTAGCGCCGATATTGACTCAGTTGAGCCAATCTATATGAATTACAAAATTGAAAAATTCACCAAACCTTGTCAATCGATGACCCCGGGCTGTTGGAGTGTTAGTTACAAGAAAAGAGCCTTAAAAGCCCTTCAAGGCTATCGTGTTAAGTTATCTTTTGAAGGCCAACAATTCACTGCGCGCATGCGTGAAAAACCAAAAAGTGAGCAATTAAAAATTAGAGTCAGTAAAGATTTACTTAATCAACCTAGTAAGGTTGCAATGAACGCAGTCGTCGTTTATTAGCGCTTGTCTAGGTGTGCTACTTGACGTGGCACACTAACTTTTGGCATTGGCAATGCCTCAACCACAAAATCATAACCCTTATTACCGTAGTTGTGGAAAGCACTGTCTGCTTTTTGCATTGGCGCTCTTGGTGTAAAGTCAAACATCGCTAACGGATTAAACACAGCGTAAGGCTTAGAAGCCTCAGCAGATGCACTTGTCGCTGCTAATAATAGCGCCAGTGCAATTGTGTTAATCATGATCATTAGTTTCATTTTATTTGTCTTTTTAGTTAATTAGGTATGTTGCCACCTTATCTCTTGAGGAGAGAATAATTCTTGGGGGAGAGTGGCAACATGTGAACAATTATATCATGAAACTCTAATATGTCAAGTTTATTATATAAATTAGTGCTAATATAGTTTTAAAACAGGGTAAAAGCTTATCAAGCTTGATGACAATATTAGCCATTAATGATAGTCATACCGATGATTTCAATTATGTTAATATTGAAATTGAAGTAACAAAAAACTATTTTTTATCTTGAGGAGAAAACAAATATGATGAAGTATGACGGTCAAGAAATTGGCTCACCAAAATGTGGTGTTACCCAAGTGTGTGTTGCAATGGCCATGTTAGCTGGTGCATTTCTAACCCTAATCATTATTGGCCTGGTAATGAACTATATGCCAGGCGTGTAAGTCTTTACAAGCTTACAAATAAAAAAGCACACCTCTTGGTGTGCTTTTTTAATGCACAATCAAACATCTAGAATTAATATCAAGACAAAACTTACGAAAACACTAAGTTTTTCAAGTAGTTTTTCTTTTTTACAAGGCAAATTTATTTTCTGACGAACGGAGTGTACAATTCAGTACATGACTGAGGAAGAAAATGAATTTAACACAGTAAAAAGAGAAAGGACGAAGAAAAATGGTGGCCACACCTAGAATTGAACTAGGGACACAGGGATTTTCAATCCCTTGCTCTACCAACTGAGCTATGTGGCCGGAAATGCAAATTATACCGATAAATTAACGGTTAATTTAAAAACTACTCGCCTAAAAATCGCTCAGCATCCAGCGCCGCCATACAACCCGAACCTGCCGAAGTAATGGCTTGGCGATAAATATGGTCTGCCACGTCACCCGCTGCAAACACACCTTCAACACTGGTTTGTGTGGCGTTGCCTTGGGTGCCACTTTGTACTTGGATGTAGCCATGGCTCATTTCTAAGTGACCCTCGAAGATACCGGTATTTGGCGTATGGCCAATGGCAATAAACACGCCGTGTACATCGATCTCTTTAGTACTACCATCATTATCTTTCAATCTTAAGCCCGTTACACCCATGTTGTCGCCCAACACTTCATCAAGATTTTGATTGTATTCAATGGTGATATTGCCTGTTTTTGATTTCTCAATTAACTGGTCTGACAAAATCTTTTCAGACGAAAACTTATCACGACGATGAATAATTGTCACATGATCTGCAATGTTGGATAAAAATAATGCCTCTTCAACTGCAGTGTTGCCACCGCCAATCACCGCTACTTTTTGGCCACGATAGAAAAATCCATCACACGTGGCACAAGCACTCACGCCTTTACCCTTAAACGCTTCTTCTGATTCTAAACCTAAGTAACGCGCACTCGCACCAGTGGCAATAATCACCGAATCTGCCGTATAAGTAGAAGACGCACCTTTTAATGCAAAGGGACGAGATGAAAAATCAACCTCAGTAATGTAGTCATTGATAATTTCAGTATTAAAGCGTTCTGCGTGTTGCTGCATACGTGTCATTAAATCTGGGCCTTGGACACCATCGTTATCACCTGGCCAATTATCAACGTCAGTGGTGCTCATTAATTGCCCACCTTGCTCCATGCCGCTCACAATTACCGGACTTAAGTTTGCTCTTGCTGCATAAACTGCTGCAGAATAGCCCGCAGGGCCCGAACCAATAATCAACGTCTTACAATGTTTATTTTCACTCATTTAAATACCAATCCTTTATACTAATACACAAAAATATCTATTATCTGAAACATTATAAAGCAAGCTGAAATCTCCTTGAAAAAAAATAACAAATCTAGCACTAACAAACGCAACATTCAGCCTCGGTCTCGAGCCATGAGTGAAGTATTATTCATTGCATTAATTACTTTCGGCTTGGTCTATCTTGCCGCATTGATCACTTACTCACCAACAGAAAACCCGTGGTCTGGTGATATTGAGCTCAGTGACCCTATTATCAACTTAGCTGGTGTTTTCGGCGCTTATCTAAGCGATGTTTCTTTATCAATTTTGGGCTATGGCTCTTATTTGATTCCAGTATCGCTCATGTGGTTTGGCTGGCGTATTCATAAAAACACTGGGGAGAGGCCAAACAACCGCTCTGTTTCGATTATTCGTCTAATCGGGGTTGTTGTATTAGTGGCATTCAGCACAGCGCTATTGGCACAAAATACTTCAGACCCTGCCGGTGGTTGGATTGGTGAAATGATGCATGGTTATTTTGGCACCTTATTTGGCTCAGCATCGTTCATTGTGTATCTTAGTGTTATGATGATCAGTTTTAGTATTGCCAGTACTGCTTCATGGATTAATATTTTTAGCTCTACTGGCAATGTGTTTGGCGCCTTGTTAGAAAAATTTAAGACCTCTCGTGAAAAAGCAAAGGCAAAAAAAGCAGCGAAGCTTGTTATCACCCCTAAGCAAGCCAGTGCAGCAAAACCAAGTGTCATGGCTAAGGTTAAGTCTGCCAAAATAAAAACCAATAAAAAAATTAAAAAAGTCGCACCCGCTTCTTCTAATTTATTCAACACCAAAGCACTAAGTGGCTTGCCAGACCTGTCTTTACTTGATGAAATCAGCGTCAACACGGCGGGTTATTCTGAACAAGCACTTGAAGAAATGTCGCGCCAAGTGGAAATTAAACTCAAGGACTTTGGCTTTGATGTCAGTATAACCACGGTCACCCCGGGGCCTGTCGTTACTCAATTTGAGCTTTCATTAGCACCAGGTGTTAAAGTTTCACAAATCATGAATCTAAACAAAGACCTCGCTAGAGCCTTATTGGTTGAAAGCGTGCGTATTGTTGATGTGATTCCAGGCAAGCCGGTCATTGGGCTAGAAATCCCGAATGCTGAACGTGAAATGATCAGCCTCAAAGAAATCCTCGCTTCTGAAACTTTTTCCAAAGCCTCTTCAGTGCTCACCATGGGCCTAGGCAAAGACATTAACGGGCAACCAGTCATCGCCAATTTATCTAAAATGCCGCACTTGTTAGTGGCGGGTGCAACCGGTATGGGTAAATCCGTTGGTATTAATGCAATTATTTTAAGCGTGCTATACAAAGCCAAGCCTGATGAAGTACGTATGATCATGATTGACCCTAAAATTGTAGAGCTTGCTTGCTATGCCGATATTCCACACTTACTCACCCCAGTGGTCACCGACATGAATCAAGCGGCTTCTGCCTTATGGTGGTGTGTCAATGAAATGGAGCGTCGTTATTCATTATTGGCCAAATTCGGTGTGCGTAATATCGAAGGCTTTAACGAAAAACTCAAAAAAGCCAAGGCTAAGGGTGAGCCACTGCTTGACCCGTCTTTTAACGCCAACACTGCTGAAGAAGGTGAAACTGCACCTGAATTAGAGGCGTTGCCACTAATTATGCTGGTGATTGATGAATACGCCGATATGCTGGGTGCACTCGCCCAAGAAGACCGCGCCAAAGCCAAACGTGTCGAAGCACTGATTGTTCGTCTAGCACAAAAAGCGCGTGCTGCTGGTATTCACCTAATTATTGCCACACAACGTCCAAGCGTGGATGTCATTACTGGACTAATCAAATCCAACGTACCAACTCGTATTGCCTTTAAAGTATCTTCAAAAGTAGACTCACGCACCATTCTTGATCAAGGCGGTGCAGAACAACTACTCGGCATGGGTGATATGCTCTATATGACACCAGGCATCTCTCACCTCACACGTGTCCATGGTGCTTTTGTTGACGACGGTGAAATTGAACGCGTGGTTGGTTTCTTACGTGAAAATTCACAGCCCAATTATCTTGATGGCATTCTTAATGCCCATAGTGAATCAGCTGATTCACATGAAAGCACTGGCAGTACCAGCAGTAGTGGTGGCGAACTTGATCCGCTTTATGATGAAGCTGTACAAATTGTTACCTCATCGCGCCGTGCTTCAATCTCAAGCTTACAACGACGCATGCGCATTGGTTACAACCGTGCTGCACGTATTATTGAAGATATGGAAGCCAGTGGCGTGGTTAGCACCATGAACAGTGCGGGCAATCGCCAAGTACTTGCACCAGAGCCAATCAACCACGATGATTAAAGCCCTTGCGCTATTGTCTGTATTTTGGGTCAATACAGCGCTAGCAAGCAACCATAAATTTTCTGATTTTTTTAATTCGCTTGAATCACTCAAAGCCAATTTCACTCAAACCACCTACAGCGATACACATTCATTACTCAGTAGCGCTTCAGGCACTTTAACCTTTGGACGGCCACAACAACTACACTGGCACACCACACAACCTAACGAACAAATATTATTGCTGAATAACGATGAACTATGGCTGATAGATGCCGAGCTTGAGCAAGCCAGCTTACAGAAAATACAAGATCTTTCAAAAACACCGCTTTATTGGCTCATCAACAAACCCAGTAGTCTGCAACATCTACCAATTTTTTCCCATCAAGAAAACCAAGTCGACTGGTACACAGCAAATACTTCAACCCAAGCATTAAAATTTGGCTTTAAAGATAATCTATTGCACGCCATTTCACTGAAAAATGAGCTCGAACAAACCGTTTTAATTAATTTTGATCAACTTGTCGTTAATCCAGAAATCAACCCAGAAATTTTTGTACTAGAGCTAAATCCAAATTTCGATATTATTAGATAGTTTTAGAAAATTGAGTTTTACTGGTGGCTAAGTAAGCATCAAACACCATACAAATATTACGAATCAACAGCTTTCCTTTATCCAATACTTGAATCGAATCTTCATTTAATTGCAACAACCCATCCGCATGCATATCACTCAAACGTGATAATTCATCGGCAAAATAGGATTTAAATTGAATACCAAAGCCCCATTCAATACTGGCAAAATCCAGCTGAAAATGACAGATTAAATCCATAATCACCGCTCGGCGAATCTTGTCATCTTCGTTAATCACTTGGCCTTTAATAATAGGTAACTTACCTTCATCAAGGGCGGCATAATATCTCAATATGTCTTTTTCATTTTGGCTAAAGCTGTCTCCTACTTGGCCAATCGAGCTTAAACCCAAGCCCACGATATCACACTGAGCATGGGTTGAGTAGCCTTGGAAATTTCGGTATAACTCACCTTGTTGCTGAGCAATGGCTAATGGGTCATCTGGCAAAGCAAAATGATCCATGCCAATATAAACATAACCCTGATCCAACAAAAAATCCATCGAAAATTTAAAAATAGCTAATTTTTCATCGGCCGAAGGCAACTCATCAACATTGATACGTCTCTGTGGTTTGAATAATTCTGGCAGGTGCGCATAGTTAAATAACGAAATTCGATCAGGTCGTAATTCTGCCACTTTTTCTAATGTGGCTTTAAAGCTTAGCACTGACTGTTTCGGCAAACCATAGATCAAATCAATACTGATAGATTCAAAACCGTGTGCCCTAGAAAGGTCAATCACCGCCTTGGTTTGCTCGAAACTTTGAACACGATTAACCGCTTTTTGCACATCAATGTCAAAGTCTTGCACACCTAGGCTAATACGGTTAAATCGCGCCTTAGCTAGGGCTTTAATGGTGTCTTCATCTACGCCTCTTGGGTCAATTTCAATCGAGTATTCGCCTTGATCAGCAAAGCTAAATGCATCTTGCAGTTTTTCACTCAAACGAATAATTTGCTCGTTGGATAAAAAGGTCGGCGTACCACCGCCAAAATGCATTTGCTCTACAGTGCGGTCTTGATCAAAAAGCTCAGCCTGTAAATCAATCTCTTGAAACAGTCTTTGCAAATAAGGCTCAGCCTTGTTTTTGTCTTTGGTCACTACTTTGTTACAACCACAGTAATAACACACCGTATCGCAAAAAGGGATATGGCAATACAAAGAAATAGTGCGCTTATTTTGGTTACTAATCTCAACCTGAGCTTGATAATCAGTAATTGAAAATTCAGCAAAATTATTTGCTGTTGGATACGAAGTATAGCGCGGACCAGAATGGTCGTATTTTTTAATTAGCGCTGACTCAAATAAACTCATATCAAAATAGGGTGAGGCCGGTTTTCACCAAGCCTCGGGGAGAGAGGTTCAAATTATAAATCCTTCAAAAAAATGATTACTTGACCCAGGTCAAGTAATTGAAAAATAAATAACCTACTAATTTATATCAATGTTAAAATTTTACTATGATTCCTACTAAAAATCATTTTTCCAAATATCGTACTTTTTTGGCAAGACATCCTTTATTTGAGGGTGTTTCAGGGGAAGAATTATCTACCTTTACCCAGTCTATGCAGATTCAACAATACCACAAAGGCGAGATGGTTACTTTTGATGATTGCAGCCATGCAAACCTCTATATTGCTTATGAAGGCTTATTAAAGCTCACCAAAATTGATGAGAAAGGCGATGAAATTGTTTTAAGCATACTTGATAAAAACAGTGCAGTAACACCTATGTATTTTTCACCTCATTATGATGTGTGTGCTGAATTTGTTAAAAACACTACTTTGTTTCATTTTTCTGGATCGGACATCCGGCGCTTTATTGATAAAAACCACGCGTTTTCAAACAATATTATCCAATTCTTAGCTGACAGCGTACAAACACTAATGATTAGTGCCGAAGTGCTACAACTAAAATCTGCCAAAGAAAAGGTAGGCTGGTATTTGGTACACGCCAAAATCAACAATACTTTCGAGATGCCTTATTCAAAAACCTTAACCGCCTCCTATTTAGGCATGAAGCCTGAGTCTTTTTCAAGAGCGTTATCTGATCTCAAAAAAGAAGGCGTTATTCTTGAAAACAAAAAGATTAAGTTAAAAAATGGTGACGAACTTTGCAAATACTGTGATCGAGTTGCCGGCTCTACTTGCGCCTTCTTTCGAACAGACAGTTGTATACACGACTAAGTTAGTTGGCTTGTAAAAGCTTTGAATAATTTATAATTTTTTAACAACGCCAAATTGGCACTCACCACACCGGTCAATTAAATTATTTTTAATTGATTCAGGTCAAATCACTATTGTGTGTTCAACATTACAATAATGCCATTATAAAATTTGGTATTAATCATTTGCTTTCAGAGTATGTAAACACCTTGGGTCAGTCACTGCTCAAGAAACATGGAGAACGTGTACACAAAGTAGCAATAAATGCCGGACTCAGTTGTCCAAATCGTGACGGCTCAAAAGGTATTGGTGGCTGCACGTTTTGTAATAATGCAACCTTTAGTCCAAATGCTAGATCGATAATACCTATTCTCCAGCAGCTCCAAAATGGCAGAGAGGTAATTATTAAACGCACTGGCGCCAAAAAATACATTGCTTATTTTCAGGCTTATACCAATACCTATGCTGATGTAGCAACACTTACCAAGATGTATGATATAGCGCTTGCACAGGAAGATGTGATTGGCCTTTCTATTGGTACGCGTCCTGATTGTGTACCCGAGGCAGTGATTGATTTGTTGGTTGAGTATCAAAATCAAGGGTTTGACGTTTGGCTGGAACTTGGCTTGCAGTCTTCTTTTGATGAGACGCTAAAACGTGTTAATCGGGGTCATGGATTTAAAGAATATCAACAAACATTATTAGCCGCCAGAGCCAAAGGCTTGAGAATTTGTACTCATTTAATTATCGGCTTGCCTGGCGAGAATGAGATGCACTTTAAAGCAACATTAAAGCGAGTATTAGATTTGGGTGTAGACGGGTTAAAATTCCATCCATTGCATGTAGTGAAAGGCACTCAGCTTGCCAATGAGTGGCGTCGAGGCGAATACCAGCCCATGAAGATGGATTATTATGTCAAGGTAGTAGCGGACTTAATTGCCATAGCGCCCAGAGATATGATTTATCACCGCCTAACAGGTACTGCCAATACACAGCAATTATTAGCCCCTGCTTGGTGTAATAAAAAATGGGCAGTATTAAACGCCATTGAAAAGGAGCTAAAGCAACAAAATAGAGAGAGAATAACGTGGAATTAGTATGCCCTGCTGGTAATTTACCAGCATTAAAAATAGCAATTGATAATGGCGCTGATACAGTATATATCGGATTTGGTGATGATACTAATGCACGGCATTTTGCAGGTTTGAATTTTAATGAGGACCGGGCAAAACAAGGTGTCGAATATGCACATACTAGGGGTAAAAAAATCTATGTCGCTATTAATACTTACCCTCAACCCTCAGGCTGGCAACGCTGGATAGATGCAGTAGATAGAGCGGCAAAAATAGGCGTAGATGCCATCATCTTGGCAGATATCGGCCTGATGGAATACGCACACAACAAACACCCTAATTTAAATCTACATTTGTCTGTACAAGGATCAGCCACTAGCTATGAGGCACTTGACTTTTATTATCAAAATTTTAATATTAAACGAGCAGTATTGCCAAGAGTGTTGTCAATTGCTCAGGTAAAAAAAGTAATTGAACACTCGCCTGTTGAGATAGAAGTATTTGGATTTGGCTCTTTGTGTGTGATGGTCGAAGGCCGATGTATTTTGTCGTCTTATGCTACGGGGCGATCGCCCAACACCTATGGTGCCTGCTCCCCTGCTTCCCATGTTGAATATGTAGAAAATGATATCCAACTAGAAACACGTCTAGGAGGCGTGTTGATCGATTCTTACGACAAGTATGAAGTCGCTGGTTATCCAACTTTATGTAAAGGCAGGTTTGAGGCAATGGGCAATACTTATTACGCACTTGAGGAGCCAACCAGTCTCAACACCTTAGATATTTTGCCTGAACTAAAAGAAATTGGCGTTAAGGCAATTAAAATAGAAGGAAGGCAAAGATCACCCGCTTATATTAAAACCGTTGCTAAAACATGGTCTGAGGCATTAAAACAATTAGACAAAGGCGAATACCAAACTAAGAACGAGTGGAACCTGGCCTTATCTGAAGTTTCTGAAGGTTTTCAAACAACCCTTGGCGCCTATCATAGGAGTTGGCAATGAAAATTTCACTAGGGCCTATTTATTATTATTGGCCCAAACAAAAAATCATTGAGTTTTATAATCAAATAGCAAACTCTAAAGTTGATATTGTTTATTTGGGCGAAGTTATTTGTTCCAAGCGTCATGAGTTAAAACTTGAAGATTGGCTTACAATTACAGATCAATTAACAAGGGCAGGCAAAGAGGTTGTGCTGTCAACTTTGACCTTAATAGAGGCTGGTTCAGAACTCAAACGCCTCAATAGAATCACCCAGACCAACGAATACTTAATAGAGGCCAATGATTTTTCCGCTATTGGGCTATTATCAAAGCAACAAAAACCATTTACTGTTGGTCCAAGTGTCAATATGTACAACGCACAAAGCCTAAATGTACTTGCTCGACAAGGATTGAAACGTTGGTGTTTTCCGGTAGAGTTGTCTCACGACACATTGGCAGATATCATGCAAGGCATAAACCCTAATTTAGAAACCGAGGTTTTTGTATTTGGAAAGTTACCACTGGCCTTTTCTGCTAGATGTTTTACTGCTAGAGCTTACAATTTAGATAAAGACGATTGTCAATACAAATGTATCGAGCATGATGATGGACTGTTGTTATCCACTAAGGAAGATAAATCTTTTTTAATCATGAACGGCATTCAAACCCTTTCTAGCGATACTTTTAATTTAATCAATAATCTAGATCAAATTAAAAACATGGGGGTAAGTGTCATACGACTAAGCCCTGAGAGTTGCAATATGGAAGAAGTCATTAATATCTTTAAAGGCGTTATTGATAATACACTGCCCTTAACACAAGCCAAATCTGAAATAGACTCGCTTATTAGCAAGAGACAGTGCGACGGCTATTGGTTTGAACAAGCTGGCATGCATAGAATTGAGCTCATCTAATTATCGACATAGGCAAGGCCTATGTCGATTCAAATTTAGACTTGCACATCAGTATTAGCAAGGCGATCAAAATAACGCGCTCGATAATAATGGCGTTTATTTTGTGCACTATCTGTAAATGCCGCTCTATCATGAAGCACATTATTACTAATCAAACCCATGCCTGGCTCTAACAAACCCTTAAACACATAAGGGTTGTCCTTATTGTTTAATGCCTTTTCTAAATACGCAATAGCCTCTTGAACGAGAGGATCTTGAGACCACTCAATATTACGTTTTCTGGCAGTATAGCGCATATGTAAATTGCCTTGGTCGGTAATACTAAATACTGGGCCTGATCGATCAGGCCTAACACCGCCGCCCGCTTTAGTACCTGCAGGAATCAGCATAACATCATCATTCATCAATGCCTTGATATAGTCAGGATTTTTTTCACGAAGCATAATATAGGCAATTTCATGATCCATTAATTGGTTTTCACCACCTTCAGCAGCTTTTTGCACAACGTGTAAATTAAGCGCATGAATTTGTTTATCTGGTGCGTTGTAGTAACCATCTGTGTGCCAATTAATCACTCGATTGGTATAAGGAATATAGTTTTTTCTAACGCCACTGTTAACTACAGTCAGGGAAGTTAGGCCATTATCATCGGCCAACCAATTTTTGTTAATTTGCCCCAAGCCAAACTTATTAGCGATTGCCATGGGTATTTCAGGCGATGGATCAGTGCCCGTATTGCCGATATAAATCGCCATATTGGCTCTTTGAGTTAAATCTAATAAAGCCTTGTATTCATTTTTACTCAGGCTTCTTGGATCTTTAATCTCAACTAACAAGTCTTCAATACTTTGTGGATGGGTGGATAATTTATTATCTCTCCAATATTTGTAGGCATCTTCATTGCCAAGTAAAAAAGGAGACGCTATGTTGTTTGATTGGTATTGTGTATTTTGCATTATATTAATTTAAGATAAAAAGACCCAAGTTTAGCTTGCTTGTTTTTTAGCTTCATTGACCCATATCAAATTAAATTATTTTTAATCAATACTGTGTGAATTTTCTTTGCCATATTGGCCAACTTATTAATATCATTAAAATTTGGCACCTTGTGTTGTTTAAGCCTGTATTCCCATTCATCAACCTCCAAAGCTATAAAATCAATAAGCTTTAAAGAACAACCAGAACAAGTGTCTGAACAAAAATCAGCACCAACATCGTCAAAAGGTAGTGTGTCTTTTATTTGTGCAATAAGCTCATACATTGCAGTGGTGGTATCGGGCTTCATGGGCTGGTCTACTTGCTATTTTTGCAAAATAATTTTTCAAGTATTGGGTAGCTTTTTTGTAAGGCTTGATCGGTTTTACAACTAAACCAATGAGATTCAACATCAAAACCATCAAGAAAATTTTTAACATAGAGCCCCAACTCAGTTGAGCCTTGCATTTTAATTTTTCGCTGAAAAAACAACGTATCTGGGTCTTTTTTTCTAGCTACCATCGATAAAAAATGGCACAATTTTGCAGATATACATAAGTCATAGATTTGCTGATCATTGCCTCCAACCAGGCTTTTGTTTTTTAAACTCAAGGCAAAAGATAAACCAATATCACTCACCTCAATTAACACACAATTATTTTTTAAGAAATCAAGATCACCGGCATTAATTGCCTCTTTAAAAATTTGATTAAATACAGCGACAATTACTTGATTACTAAATGCATTAGGTATTAAAGTAAATGGTAGGGGTAATCCACGCTGCAATATATGGGTAATTGTCATAATAATTATATTCATCAAAAGATAGATACTTAATTTTATGGTGCTTTTAGGTTGTTTTGATTGATGCACATCAAGTAATAATTAAAATTTAAAAATAATATAAAAAACTTGATATGCGTCAATACAACACTACATATAGTTGTTCTATAATTTAAAAACACTAGATATAGTGTTTACTTAAAAAGTAACTATCTTTTGATGAATATAATTATATAGGGGAATAATATGAATATAGCCAGCGCAAATACACCGCTTAGCGTTATAAAAAGAGACGGCACTACTGCCTTTTTTGATAGTGAAAAAATCCATCAGGCCATACTGAGAGCCGGACAAGTTACTGAAGAATTTGATGAAAATGAAGCAGACCTGATTACCACTCAAGTACTCAAAGTATTAGATTACTCAGCCGAAAGAGAGCCTAGTATTGAGCGTATTCAGGATATTGTTGAACAAGTGTTGATTTCATCAAATTTTGTTAAAACAGCCAGAGCCTATATTGCCTATCGTGCCAAACACAAAACACTACGTGAAGATAAAAAAACCTTGGTCGATGTAGCCTCAAGTATTAATGAATACGTCGATAGAGCAGATTGGCGCGTAAATGCCAATGCTAACCAAGGATACTCTTTGGGTGGTCTCATCTTAAATGTATCGGGCAAAGTCATTGCCAACTATTGGCTCAGCCATGTGTACGCACCAGAGATTGGCAATGCGCACAGACAAGGTGATTTACACATTCACGATTTAGACATGCTTTCAGGCTATTGTGCTGGTTGGTCATTGCGAGTTTTGTTAAGAGAGGGTTTGAATGGTATTGATGGTCGCATTGAAGCAGGGCCACCCAAACACTTATCCAGCGCAGTCGGGCAGATTGTTAATTTCTTAGGCACGTTGCAAAATGAATGGGCAGGCGCACAAGCATTTTCATCTTTTGATACTTATTTAGCACCTTATATTCGTTTGGATAATTTAAGTTACGAAACCGTCAAACAACAAATGCAAGAGCTCATTTACAATCTAAATGTGCCGTCTCGTTGGGGCACACAAACACCCTTTACTAATTTAACCTTTGACTGGGTATGCCCCGAAGACTTGCAAGACCAAGTGCCAATGATGGGTGATAAGGAAATGCCATTTACATATGGCGAATTGCAAGTAGAAATGGACATGATCAACAAAGCTTATATCGAGGTGATGACAGAGGGTGATGCTAAAGGTCGTGTATTTACCTTCCCAATCCCCACTTACAACATGACACCTGACTTTCCATGGGAAAGTGAAAATGCCAAACGCTTGTTTGATATGACTGCAAAGTACGGGCTGCCTTATTTTCAAAACTTCTTAAATTCTGATCTAAAACCAAATATGGTGAGGTCTATGTGTTGCCGCCTACAACTCGATCTTAATGAGCTATTAAAGCGCGGTAATGGATTGTTTGGCTCGGCAGAACAAACCGGCTCATTAGGCGTGGTGACTGTTAACTGTGCTCGATTGGGGTACACACATCAGGGTGACAAAGAAGCGCTATACAAACAATTGGACAAGTTGTTATTAATGGCCAAAGACTCGCTCGAAGTTAAGCGCAAGGTCGTGCAAAAGTTGATGGATAACGGCTTGTTTCCCTATACAAAACGCTACTTAGGCACGCTCAGAAATCATTTTTCTACCATTGGCGTGAATGGTATTAATGAAATGATTCGCAACTTTACAACAGATAAAGAAGACATTACTTCTGAAAAAGGCTATTCAATAGCAGTGGAATTTTTAGATCATATTCGTATGCGCATGATTGAATTTCAAGAGCAAACGGGGCACATGTTTAACCTAGAAGCCACACCAGCAGAAGGCACCACTTATCGTTTTGCTAAAGAAGACTTAAAGCGCTATTCTGATATCTTGCACGCCGGAGACGAAGAAAAACCTTACTACACCAATTCTTCACAGCTGCCTGTTGGCTACACTTCCGACCCATTTGAGGCATTAGAGCGCCAAGACGAATTACAGACTAAATATACCGGTGGTACGGTATTGCACTTATATATGGGTGAACGTATCAGTAGTGGTGAAGCTTGCATGAAGATGGTTAAGCGTTCATTGGAGAATTTTCGCTTACCGTATATTACCATCACGCCAACATTTTCAATCTGCCCAACACATGGCTACCTTGAAGGAGAACATGAATATTGTCCAAAATGCGACGAAGCATTATTGGCTAAAAAACAATTAACAACAACCAAAGGAGAAACAAATGAAAAAGCAAAAAATATCGTTAACCAATGATGAGCGCCAAGTATGCGAAGTTTGGACCAGAGTAATGGGGTACCATCGCCCTGTCAGTAGTTTTAACCCTGGAAAGCAATCAGAACATGCTGAGCGTGTTTGCTTTAAAGAACAAAAACTGCATTGACAGAAGCGCTAAATATTGGTGGTTTTGAGCCATTAACCACCATCGATTATCCTGATAATTTGTCTTGTGTGGTATTCACACAAGGCTGCCCTTGGCGATGTCGATACTGCCATAATCATGATTTAATTCCAGCCAATAAACAAACAGAATTTAGCTGGAATCAAATTTTTGAATTTATTAAAACCAGAGTGGGGTTATTAGACGCTGTGGTCTTTAGTGGTGGCGAGCCTTGCTTGCAAAAAAACCTACTAAATGCAATTAAACAAACCAAAGCATTAGGCTTTAAAATTGGCCTGCATACAGGTGGTGCATATCCAGCAAGGTTAAAACAATGCTTGGATTATGTAGACTGGGTGGGGTTTGATATTAAGCATTTACCACTTCACTATGAATCGGTAACACAAACCCCTAAATCGGCAGAAAAAGCCTGGCAATCCTTAGATATTTTATTGGCTTCAGGAGTTGATTATCAATTACGCATTACCAAACATCCTGAGTTGATTAACGATGATCAATTGAATAGATTGAAAAAGTTAATAAAGCATAAGTACAACAGTGATTTGACCGTACAAACATGCACAACCAGCCATTGTTTAGATGCCAAACTATGTATCGTATAAGTCGTAAATACAGTCTATTTGCCGCAACGACCGCAATCTTCACTACAACTACTTGTATCAAATAATGTGTAAACAGGGCAATGCCCCAAGATTGCACTTAATACTGAAATAAAACCCAGCATCCCCCATATTGACCCAAACCAAAGCCCAACTATGATGATGATCGATCCAACGCTAAAGCGTATCCTTGTGTCCAACTTACTAAGATTGCACTGCATTTATTACGTTAAAAATGGTTTTATAAATTAGTATTTTATTGTAATAAAAAAATAAAACTAATAATTGATACAGATCAATAAGTTAGATAAAATAAGAAATATTATTACAAAACAAAGACGCAATGAACAGCGATTTTGATTTTTTATCAAGTTTACCAATTTTTAAAAATATCTCTGAGCATGAGCTACATCGTCTTTTTCAGTCGGCACAAACAGTTGAATACCAAAAAGATGAAACCATTGTGTTTGATACTACCCAGCATAACAATCTTTATTTAGTCCATCAAGGCTTATTCAAACTAACCAAACTCGGGCAACGAGAAGACGAACTGGTGATTCGTATTGTTGATCAAAATGATGTCGTTTCTCCTATGCATTTTTCACCAAGTTACAATATTTCTGCCACCTTCATCAAGCGTACAAGATTGATCTTTTTTAGCAAAAACGCCATCAACGATCTAATCGCAAAAAATCATCAATTCTCAATGAACATTATTCAGCTCTTAGCTGACAGTACACAATCACTCATGCTTTTTGCTGAAGTGCTACAACTAAAAACCACCCGAGAGAAAGTGGGCTGGTATCTTATTCGAGCTAAAATTGACAACGACCTCAAATTTTCACATCCAAAACGTTTAATTGCTTCTTACTTAGGCATCACGCCTGAATCTTTTTCACGCGCATTAACAGATTTAAAAAATGACGGGGTTTTTGTTAACAACAAAACCATTGAGATAGACACTGGTTACGAATTATGCCAATATTGTGACGCAGTCACTGGCTCTAATTGTAAAGACTTCAAATCAAGCGATTGCATTAATCACTAAAAATTTACAAAAAATCAAAATCAGCTAAGGGTGCGAATGCACCGATTAGAAAATTTTAGATATTTTTGAAATCAAGCATATTTGACTCATTATTCAAATTCTTGCTCAACAAAATCCAAATCAATTTGAATGTTAGACTCATCTAACAACTCTAAACATTTTGGCACGGCCAAAAATACAGCACCCAAACAAACTGCGATTGCAGCTGGCTTGCCAGGCAAGTTAATAATTAAGCTATTACCTCGTGTGCCCGCCGTTTGGCGTGACAAAATTGCTGTTGGTACCGTGCGCAAACTTACCGTACGCATTTGTTCAGCAAAACCATCAAATATTCGCTCACAAACCGCATGAGTCGCCTCAGGGGTAACGTCTCGTGTGGTTGGCCCAGTGCCGCCAGTAGTGAGAATTAAATTACATTGACGATCATCAGCAAAATCAATCATAGTTTGCTCGATTAGTGGTTGTTCGTCTTCAATAATAATAGATTCAACTTCATAAGGCGAGAGTATTGCATCGCTGATCCAGTCTTGCATCGCAGGGCCGCCAATGTCTTCATACTCACCGCGAGCAGCGCGATCTGAGATTGTAATAAAACCAACTTTAATTTTTGTGTTATTCATTAATCCAAACTATTTATTAACTTGGGCTGATTTTACACTGCAAAAAAGTTTGTCAATACACACACTCAAACCATTTATTAGAAAAAATTGAATTATCTTGATGCTCGTCAAGGTTTTATCAAGAACAAAAAGAATAATAAAGAATAACAAAGTTCAAATTTAACCAAGGAGACGTTATGGGTTTATCAATAATCAGCAATCCAAAAGCACAAGCCAATTCGGTATTAGCCGCAAATACGATTGCCTTTACAGCTTGTTTTGCTGTTTGGGTTATGTTTTCAATCATCGGCATCCCAATTAAAGAACTCTTAGAATTATCCGAAACTCAATTTGGCTTATTGGTAGCAACACCAATCTTAACTGGCTCTATCTTTAGACTGCCGGTAGGCATGTTGACCGACATTGTAGGCGGTCGAATTGTTTATTTTATTCTAATGTTAACCATGATTATTCCACTGTGGTTTATCGGTAGTGCAACTGAATATTGGCAATTCTTAATCTTGGGCTTGTTTGTGGGTATTGCAGGTGCGTCCTTCTCAGTGGGTATTGCTTATACAGCCAAATGGTTTGATCAAAAACACCAGGGCTTTGCCATGGGTATTTTTGGTGCGGGCAACGCAGGTGCAGCCCTGACTAAATTTATTGCACCTTCACTGGTATTGGCTTACGGCTGGGAATCAGTACCGAAAATTTATGCTGTTGCTATGATTGTGGTGGTGATCCTATATTGGATGTTTACCTACACAGACCCTGCGCATCAACACAAAACACATGTCAGCACAAAAGAACAACTAAAAATATTAAAAGACCCAAAAATATGGAAATACATGCAATATTATTCGCTGGTATTTGGTGGCTTTGTTGGTCTATCCTTATGGATGACAAAATATTATATTAATGAATATGGTTTCGACCTCACAACAGCGGCATTACTTGCTGCAATCTTTGTACTACCATCGGGCATCATTCGCGCGCTAGGTGGTTGGTTTTCAGATAAGTATGGCGCCTATAAAGTCACTTGGTGGGTGATGTGGATTTCACTAATTTGCTTATTCTTTATGTCATACCCACAAACTGGGTTGGTGATTCAAACAACTTTCGGACCAGAGCATTTTGACCTTAGCTTAAATGTTTGGGTCTTTACTTCATTCCTGTTTGTACTTGGTATTGCTTGGGGCTTTGGCAAAGCCTCTGTATTCAAGTTTTTATCAGATGAGTACTCAGAAAATATTGGTGTTGCCTCAGGTATTGTTGGTCTTGCTGGCGGTATGGGTGGTTTTTTATTACCAATTATGTTTGGTGTATTGATTGATTACACACATATTAATTCGGTCATCTTTATGCTTTTATTTGGTGCGACTGCAGTGTCACTAGTATGGATGCATTTTACTTTTGGTAAAGAACGAAAAGCCAAAAATATCCAAACAGCTAGAGATGAGGCATTTGATGAATATGCACAAACACACGATAGCCCGGAAGAAGTTATCTCTGCACGTGCAATATTAGAACAAATGGATCTGATTGAAGAGTTTAACGAAAGATATAACGCCTTTAAAGCTAAGGCGCAAAAAGACAATAGTTAATCATAATTTAAAGAGTTTTTAATAAAAGGAGGTCGTAATGGCTAAAGATATAAAAAGCTGGAACCCGGATGATGAATCCGAGTGGGAAAGCAGCGGTAAGGCAATAGCTAACCGTAACTTGTGGATTTCAATCCCAAGTTTGTTAGCGGGTTTTGCCACGTGGTTAATGTGGGGTATTATTACCGTACAAATGATGAACACGGGTTATGGTGGTTTTGATAAGTCTCAACTATTTACCCTGGCGGCGATTGCCGGTTTATCAGGTGCAACCTTAAGGATTCCTTCGACATTCTTTATTCGCCTAGCAGGTGGTAGGAATACGATTTGGCTTACAACTACACTGCTTATTTTGCCAGCACTTGGTCTAGGTATAGCGCTATCATCTCCAGATACGCCTTTTTGGCATTTTCAGTTGTTAGCATTGCTATCTGGTTTTGGTGGTGGTAATTTCGCCTCTTCAATGTCAAATATCTCTTACTTCTTTCCGAAAAAGATTCAGGGTTATTCATTGGGTATGAATGCTGGTTTAGGTAACTTTGGTGTAACTACCATGCAAATTGTCATTCCATTAGTGATGACAATGGCGATTATGGGCAATCCAACAGAGCTTCAAATTGCTTCTGGTACATTGATTGGTAAGATTCCAGCAGGAACAGATACATACTTGCAAAATGCAGGTTACGTTTGGCTGCTTATCTTAATTCCATTGTCACTAGCAACATGGTTTGGTATGAATAATATCACCGAAAGTCATGTATCTCCTAATATTGGCTCAACATTGGGTGCATTTATTAAGATTATTGTTATGTTGGTTTTAGGTCTTTCAACAGCGACATTTGGTTTGTGGTTGATGCTACCAGAGGTTGCAGCTGGATCAGGATTAATGATTAGTAAGTGGGTTGCACTGCCAATTATTATTTCTTTGACAGTATTACTACTTAAGTTACTACCTTTGGGTAGTGACTATAAAGAGGGTATTAATCGTCAATATAAGATCTTTGGTAACAAGCATACATGGGCAATGACAATTATCTATACCATGACATTTGGTTCTTTTATTGGTTACGCAGCAACATTAGCCTTATCAATTAAAGTAATCTTTGGCTTCCAGCATATTATAGTTGACGGCATTATGACTCACAACACGGTGAATCCAAATAGCCCTTCAGCTTTAACGTATGCCTGGATGGGTGCGTTTGTTGGCGCCCTTATTCGTCCAATTGGTGGCATGATTGCCGACAAGATTGGTGGTGCTAAAGTAACTCAAATCATTTCTGGTGTAATGGTTGCGTCAGCGTTAGGTGTGGCTTACTACATGAAGCAAGCGTACGCAAGTGCAACACCGGAAGAGTTCTTCTATCCATTCCTAATCTTATTTGTAATTCTGTTTGCAATGACAGGTATTGGTAACGGTTCTACCTTTAGAACGATTTCACAAGTGTTTAACAAAGAGCAAGCTGGCCCAGTTCTAGGTTGGACATCTGCCGTGGCTGCTTATGGTGCTTTCATCATTCCTAAAGTGTTTGGTGAGCAAATCAAGCTGACAACACCTGAAAATGCTTTGTATGGTTTTGCAGTGTTCTATGCAGTATGTATGGTGATCAACTGGTGGTTCTACCTTCGTAAGAATGCAGAATTCCACAATCCATAAATAAATATTAGGGTGGGCTGAGCGCCTGCCCTTTTTATTAAAAATAATTAATACTTAGTTATTTTTAATAAAAAGTTAAATTTATTGACCTTTGTCAAGGTTTTATCTAAATATGACTGGAAAAATAGACTTTAAATAAGATTTTTAATTAACAAGAAGAGAAACAATAAACAGGAGAAAAGCATGAGTCATTTTTTAGACAGACTTAAATATTTTAAAAAAATTAAGTCAACTTACTCAAAAGGACACGGAATTGTTACCCAAGAGGATCGCGCATGGGAGGACACTTATCGTAACCGCTGGCGTCATGATAAAGTCGTTCGTTCAACACATGGTGTAAATTGTACAGGCGGTTGTTCTTGGCAGATTTTTGTAAAAAATGGCTTAGTGTCTTACGAGATGCAACAAACAGACTATCCACGTACTCGTGAAGATCTACCAAATCACGAGCCTAGGGGTTGTCAGCGTGGCGCTTCATTCTCTTGGTACTTGTATTCTCCACACCGTATCAAATATCCACTTGTTCGTGGTCGTTTACTTGATTTATACCGTGCTGAACGTGCTACTGGAAAAGACCCAGTTGAGTCTTGGGAGGCAATTCAATCAGACAAAGAAAAGCGTGACTCATATGTTGGTGTTCGTGGACTAGGTGGTTTTGTTCGTGGAACTTGGGATGAAGTTGTTGAAATGACCGCTGCTGCAAATGTCTATACAATTAAGAAATATGGCCCTGATCGTATTTATGGCTTCTCTCCAATTCCTGCAATGAGTATGATTTCATATGCAGCCGGCTCTAGATACTTGTCTATGATTGGTGCTGGTGTTGGCTCATTCTACGATTGGTATTGTGATTTACCACCGGCTTCTCCTCAAGTTTGGGGTGAGCAAACTGACGTTCCTGAGTCAGCAGATTGGTACAACTCTAAATACATTATTATTTGTGGTGCAAATCTACCAATGACGCGTACACCAGATGCACACTTTATGACGGAATCTCGTTATAACGGCACCAAGATTGTTTCAATGGCGCCAGATTATGCAGAATATGTAAAATTTGCAGATCTTTGGATGCCAGTTAAACAAGGTACAGATGCAGCAGCCTTCATGGCAATGGGACACGTAGCATTAAAAGAATTCCATGTAGATAAACAAGACCCTTATTTCGCTGAATATGCGCGTAGTTTTACTGACTTCCCAATGCAGGTTATCCTAGAAGAAGTGAATGGTAAATTAGTTACCGGTCGCTTCCTTCGTGCTTCAGACTTTGATAAGAACATGGGTGAAGATAATAACCCTGAATGGAAGACGGTTGTTTTCGATTCTAAATCAAACACCTTTGTTTCACCAAATGGATCCATCGGTTACCGTTGGGGTGAAGAAGGAAAATGGAACATTCTAGAGCAAGCCAATGGTAAAGATATTGAGCAAGAGCTTAGTTGTATTGATAATTCCGATGCAGTTGTCGATGTTACTTTCCCACACTTTAATCCTGAAGAGGGCGATTCATTAGTTCGTAAG